>JAFDFV010000199.1 GCA_019309665.1 Deltaproteobacteria bacterium
CTGCTGATTCAGTTTACAGGGAAAGTGCGGGACATCCATAAATAAGTAAATAGTTCCTGAGTTAAGCCTCCGGGAGGACGGACGGGGACGTAATAGCCGTTCACAGCTTGAAACATGAAATTGGCTAATAGTTCACCACGGATTTTCACGGAGCTTCACTGAAAATTATAAACAGTGTAACTACTCAGGTTGGTTAGGCTGAAGACTGAAGACTTTTAGGGAAAAGACTCCCAGAAGAAAGAAATACAGACCTTTCGGTTACAGATTTTGCGCAGTCGTTTACGATTTTTTCACACGGTGAGACGAATTTTACCCATTTCCGCTCAAGGCTGTTTTGGGTAAAATTTAACCATGGATGCGATTGATCTGATCAAAGAAGGTAGGATTAAGCGGTATTTTCGTGCAACACGAAAACTGAATACTGCTGGTTTGGTTTCCCATACCCGCCTGCCATAGCTCAAAGAAGTTTCCCTTTACCGACCAGCAATTTGCTGAACAACACAGTTTAGTCTGTTTTTGGTATGAGAGGTATAGGCATAGCGAGCCTCTTGATAAATAGTCTTCTCATACGTTTTTTCTGAACGCTATAGCAACTTCTGCCTTGACGGGTAGGTATAACAGTTATACATATTAATAGATATGAGATTCAAGTTTGATAGAAAAAAAAGTGAGAAATTAAGAAAAGATCCAAGACGAAGAATTGGTTTTGATGAGGTTCAAGAAATTTGGAATCATTATCATTATGTTGACTGTCGATCAGATGATCCTGAACAATTTCGTGCAATAGGCTGGGTACAAGACAAGCTATATTCTGTCATATATGAAGTTAGGGGAGACAAGTATGGTGAATATTATCATCTTGTTACACTCTGGAAGACAACCAGGCAAGAGGAAGAACTATATGAAAAAAATAGCTAAGAAAAAATCTCCAACCGCAGATGAAATTGCTGAACTAGCGATGAAAGGAGACGATGTTTCAAAGTTTTTTACAAATGAAGGTGAGATGAGGCCTCCTATTCAGAGAGTTAATGTTGATTTTACACTTGATATGCTGAAGGAGTTGGATGACATAGCAAAAAAAATGAATATTAGCCGTCAAGCGATGATAAAATCGTATCTTCGTCAAGCGTTGGACCAACATTATTTAGCCAAACAACGACAAGCGGCGACAAGCGGGACGCCATAGAAAGGGAAAATGCAGAAATCCATAAATAGTAAATAACTCCTGAGCTAGATCAGAGAACTCTGAGTCGAATGGGTTTAATATTCTAATATCTATATTTTTAAAATCTTCAATGTCAATGCAGCCTCCACAGAGAATATCGACCGTGAGGACCTGAAGGCGTCCGTGGACGAAGCATTGTCACATAGAGGAGGTGAGATCATGCCCACGATAGCTGATTTTATGGAGACAAGAGGAGAGAATACAGCAGAGTGCCAGAGAAGCTGTAATTGATATCCTTGAGTGCATTTTGATGTGGTTCCTGGATTGATTGTTAAGACCATCAATGGGATAGATGATCCTGTCTGTTCTGAAAATGCTTCACAAGCTCTTGTGCCCATTCCAGGCCGCTAAACTGCAATCTGAAAGGAAGAGCCTTCTGGTGGATGATGGCGAGGCTGGCCGGATATGGAGTGGATCTGCGTTTTCAGTGTCTCTGACACCTGACGTTACCATAATCCCAAAGGGAGGAACTTTGGGAGTTGATGTTACGATTACTAACAATGCTGATGAAGCTCAACTTATCTATTTTGCTGCAAATGTCACCTTACCCAATGAAACAATGTATCTATCTTTTTATTATCTGTTTGATCCTGTTGCCATTGTTTTAAATCCCTATGAATCAAAATCCGGACGCCTGTCCCACACCATACCTGACAATGCGCCACTTGGAACATACACGTATCACGGTTATGTCGGCAATTTAGGTGTGGGCATTATAGATCAAGACCAGTTTGATTTTGAAGCTATTGAAGGTTCGACAACCACGGTTACAGCGGACAATCCCAAATGGGACTAAAATTAGTAGCCGTTCACGGCTTGAAACTTGAAATTGGGTAATAGTTCACCACGGAACAACACGGAGTTTCACTGAAAATGTGACCTTACCCATTTCCGCTCAAGGCTGTTTTGGGTAATTTTGCAGAAGCAAAGACGCCAAACCTTGGCGGTGAACTATTATTTTTTATTGTTGGCATAAGTTTATTATATTTGGTAAAATATAATTTATGGTAACAATTTAGCCTTTTGAAAAAGAATCTGACAGGATAAACAAGATTTTATATAAAGTGCACAAACAAAGCCAACTCTCATTATGACTGAAATCAGCAATCCGCATGATAAATTTTTCAAAGAGGTTTTTACACGCAAGGCTACGGCGGAGGAGTTTCTCCGGCATTACCTGTCCGAGAATGTCGTTGAGCTGCTTGATCTCGATTCTCTGGAATATAGCAAAAACACATTTGTAGACAGGCATCTTAAACCTAAATTGAGCGATTTTATACTCGACCTGCACCAATCTCTTGAGCATCAAGGACTTGCGAAAAGTCTCGACATATCCATTGGTATGCCTATCTTTTCGCAAACCTTGCTGCATCAAGATTTTAGCACATTTCTTCGCAAAAAATCGCTCAACTTAGGTCGGCGTTACAAGAAGGATGGCAATTAATGGAGCAAACATTATTAAAGGTCAAACATCTGGAGAAATTCGTTGAAAAACATGGAGAAGACGCCTTTGTATCCCAGACGATTTCCAAAATGCTGGCTTATAAGGTCCAAAAAGATGACAAACAGATTGAGAGATTAAACAGGGAATTAAGAAAATTTGAACGAACGTATAAGAAAAAGTCTCATGTTTTTTTTGAGGAGTTCAAGGCGGGCGGACTCGGAGATGAAATTAATTTTGTCGAATGGTCTTCATTATATCAAATATATAACCGCCTCCTTGAGAAAAAGAGAGAACTTGAGGGCATAATGTAAATGGTTGAAAAGTATATCGAGGTATTATTCAGGATCTTTCTGTAAGTGGCGCTGTATCTTCGTTCAACGTTATAAGAGTGGAAGTCGGCGACGAACAGGGCTACGTTCGTATAAAATGCAAGCTATCAAACGGTGACATCTTCGAATTTGCTGAATACGTTATAATTCGCAAGAGCAAGATATGTGTGGAAACCTATACCTTTCATTGGCAAACCGCTGATGGAAAATTAAGAAAGAGGTGGGATAACGTGCCACATCACAAAGATGTAGATACCTTCCCCAACCATCTTCATTTGCCTGAAAAGATTGTTGGTTCTCCCTCTATGACTTTAAAAAAGATTCTGGCAGATGTAGAGAAAACATTGCCTATCAATGATAAGGATAGGACTTGATTACATATAAACACAATGAGAAAGATTCCTGCTGCTCTAAATGCACAGCGGGGTAAGCCGGGGACGTGGTTGACTACGTTGATTTAAGCTGAAAGTTGTGGCACTTGGGGACATCCTTGACCAGGTTGATTTACAAGTATCACTTTCCTGCCGGTAATCTGTATTTCAACTCTGTAATTCCTCACACAAAAAACTTACCCATTTCAGCTCAAGGCTGTTTTGGGTAAAAACCTCTTTGCTTCATTTCCGGCTAATAGGACATGGGGCATTCGTGCAGGGCGATAGTCCCAACAAAGCAATGCAGGTAACGTCCCCACCAGTCTTCTGGAAATAAAGAAGTAGTACCTTGAAAGAACTGTTGCTTATGACAAAACAATCACACGACCACAATTTCAAAAATTTGTTTTTAGATTTTCCAAAGCAAACATTGGAGTGGTTTTTTCCTCAAGCAGAGCAAAATTGGGGTCAGGTGCATAAGGTTGAGTTTATTCGCCAGGAACCCCAAAAACGTAAACTCTCTGAACCGAGCCTCGCATTAGATATGCCGATTTTGTTCTTTTTTGAGAATCAGCAACTGCTTTTGTGGCTGGTTGAGTTTCAGGAAGACAAGGCAAAATTTTCAATCTATAAATTACTGCGTTATACAACAGACCTGATGGAGGCGCACCCACAGGCCCTGGTGATACCGACGGTTTTATTTACTGATCGCACAAACTGGCGTAAAGATGTTTTGCGAAAGCTGGAAACAAGATTAAATGACAGACTGTTCCTTTATTTCGAATATGTGTTTTTCAAACTATTTGACTTCAATGCACGAGATTATTACAATATAAACAATCCTGTGGTTAAAATATTACTGCCGAAAATGAATTACAAGAAGGATGAACGAATAGAGGTGATAAGGCAGGCATACTCAGGATTATTTCAACTCGCTTCCCGTATGCTTTTTGATAAGTATGTTGATTTTATTGATGTGTATGCGGAAGTAAGCGAACAAGAACAAGAAAAC
>JAFDFV010000200.1 GCA_019309665.1 Deltaproteobacteria bacterium
ATTCTTGGGCAGCATATCGCCGCCATTGATGACTACATTTGCCCGAAAGTTTTTTGCTGCTTCGAATATCCGCTCATATTTCCACTTGCTTCCATGCAAGTCGGTTACAAATATTGCTCTCATAAGCTACCAGTTTTTCACCCTGCTTTTTTGCTCTGATTGAAGTTCCTTTTTTGTTTATTAAACCTGCTTTTTGCCTTTTTTAACAATCTCCTTGCCCAGGCAAATTCAACAGCAAGAATTCCCAATCCAATTGGTATCACTATAAAAGCAGGACCCGGCAATACAAGCATTGCCAGGCCGGTCAACAGCACTGTGAAACCGATTACCCTTATTATCAGCTTTTTTGCCTGTTTAACAGTTTTGAGCATGAAGGCAGTCATAATAGGACAAATACCATAATTGGTTTATTCGCCTTTTTCCTTATCTTCCTCCTCGGCAGGCTTAGCTTCTTCTTTTTCTTCCTCGCCTTCGCCCTCAGATTCTTCGGCGGTGCCTGTCACTTCTTTAATTACCTTCTGTGCTTTATCGACTGTCTCCGTCATTAATTCGCCGGCGGCTTTCTTCGCTTCTTCCGCCTGTTCGCAACCACTCAGACCTATCAGTGACAGCAGGCATGCCAGTCCACAGTATTGATCTACTAAGAGTCCTCATTGTTTGTCTCCTTTAATTAGAAATTGTTTTTTCTGCCTGAGCATCAATGCTTGCTCAAGGGATTCATCACTGCTTATTGTATCTCACCTCCTTTTTGAAACCTGATGTAAGGAACGTGGACGACAGTTCCTTGCAAAAGCAGGTTCCTATCCTTGCCCTATGTCTCCAATCATAATAATCCATCTATTCGATCCCTTTTCTATTTACGGCACGATTTCGAACTCAAGAGTCCATAGCAAATCGCCATCCGGGCCGAGTACATCCACGTGCCATAATCCAACCTGATTGGGTTGAATTACTTTCGAACTATAGGTTCGCCAACTCGCAGAACCAACTTCCAAGGTTACCCAAGCCCACTGCGTCTTGCCAAAATACCACGCATGAGTAATCCCGGTCGGTTCCTGAGCACCCGTAATTCTGGTAAAACAGTAAAGCTTACCTACTGATGCCCTGAAACTGTTACCAGCATCAACTGGGGTCCGGTCAACCACATCCTTGCAAATTACAGCGTCTGCGACTTTCAGTGAAACAGCCTCCTGGCTCTCAATTGTCGCTGCCGGCAAAAGGCAAACTGTTATTAGCAGTATCATAAAAGCAAAACAAACTGATTTCATGAGCATTATTTCCTTTTAAAAACGATTAGGAACGTGGACGAAATAACTTCCTGTCTTTACCCCATCTCTACAATGGTAACAAGAGACGCTCCCTGAATTACGCTCTGTCCTTCCTTAACGTGGATTTCCTTGACCACTCCGTGACCCGGGCTTGTGATCTCCATTTCCATCTTCATTGCTTCTATGACCATGAGAACCTGATCTTTTTTAACGGATTCTCCATTCACAACCAATACCTTCAGCACCCTGGCCGGCATATAAGCGGTAACAGTCTTTTCAGAAGGAGCGAGCCCGGCCGGAACCTTGCGGCTTATCGGTGCGGCGCCTTTTGTTTTCGACTCCCTGATGGAATAGGTTTCATCATGTATCACGACATACATCATCCCATTCCGCTCTGTTATATCTACCTCAAAGCTTTTGTCGTTAAGAATAAGCGAATACACGGCAGGTGATATTTCGTAAATATCTGCGTCACAGGCATGGCTGGCGAGATTAATTAGATACGAATTCTCTTTAGATTTTTCCACCTGCACAGGGAATTCATCTTCTGCTATGGCCAGGGTTGTTTTAAATCTTCCCGGTCTCTTCATACGTTCTGCTTCCTTGATAGCTCCCATGATCAAAGCCGCTTCTTTGTAACGACGCTCTTTTTTGCTCGCCTTTGGATAAAATTCTTCTTCTAAAAACTGTGTATTGAAATCCCCTTCAGCGCGGGTTCGAATCTTTCTGCCCATGTACTGGAGGCTCTCTCCTGTGGGGCTGAGAATAAATAACTGCCACTGAAATGCCTAATTCATGGCACGCCCTAAGGATGCGAACCGCTATCTCTCCACGATTGGCAATCAGAATTTTTTTGATCATATTGATTTCCCTTCTAAACTTATTTCCGTTTTATCTTCACCCCAAAAACCTTCTCAAATAGGCTGCCTCTTCAATCATGGATTGAAGATCAGTATGGTGGTTTTCTTTTAATGCCTTGATGATCCGGCTGGTAACATTTTTATGTTCGTAATCGACTTTAAAGTCAAAGGCATCCATACGGAGCGAGCTCTTGATATTGTCGGGAAGGATGGTAAATACCTCTTCATTAAAATAAGAGAGTCCGTCGCCGACATCTTCGTCAAAATATATGTAGGCCTCTTTCAGATAGGCCAGATCATCCGCTTCCAGGGCATTCAGGCCTAATATCTGCGGTGGAAGGCCTATGGAATAACATGCCGCACAAAAGCCTATTGCCCTGGGGAGGACAACATCCCCCATACTTCTGGAATAGCCAAAAAGCCCGACATGAAGCTTGCGCATTCTTCTCCTTGGCATGTATCCTGCCACCTGATTGATCAAAGGAGCCAAGGCTTCAACCTGCCTTCTGTATTCGGTTGATACCTTGTCAATAATACTGATACAGCGCTTTTCATCAACATCCCAGCCCCTTCGCCTTGAAGATGTTCTAAGTTTTTCAATGGCTTTAATGGTCAAATCCACCGGATAATCATATTTAAAGGCCGATTGCACGGTGTAAGTCTGGACATCAGGGTATTCGAAGAGAACCCTGTCTTCATTCCCCGGCTTGAGATTTCCTCGAAAAGGAGCGGAACCGACTCCGAGTATCGGATAAATCTCTATCTCCAATTCCTGCGAAAGGCGGCGAAGCCTTTGCAAGGCTATTTTGTTACAGAGAACAGCGCTGACCATGCCATAATTCATGGCAGGATCCGATCTGGCCAGAAAGACTCTCTGATGTTGGACTTTCTTGTTTTTCAGATACTCCCTTAAAATCTGATCACATTCCAGGATGTGCTCCCGATCTTCAAATAGGGGAATAACCTGTATGGTCTCGGGCTTGAATTCCCCGACCCACTCGGCAATGGTGATGTCTCCCGGATAGAAAGGGAAATTCTGTTTTCCGACAACGAACTCCTTGTAATAATAGTAGATTCTGTTCAAACACTTTGAGGTGGCAGTCATTGGAAGGATTACTTCAAAGATAGGAGGGATATCCTCATTGTAAAAAAGCCTGGCCGAATCAAAAGACCGGGGAATTTCCTCCAGTGTTTCAATAAGGACCTTGGCCTCGGCCTTTTCTACAGTGGGATTCGGAACTCTCAGGGTAATAAAGACGTCCTGGCCCAGCCTCTTTTCTTTAAAGAAATGTTCGTATCTGGTGAGGAGTTTTCTTACTACAAAGGCATCTGCTTCCTTACCTTCACAGTCCCACATCTGCTCATCACAGCCCAGATGGGAAAAGGCATAATAAACCTCTTTTATTTCATCTTCACCTGACATGTCCGTGCTTTCCGCAAAAAAAGGTAAGCGGACATTGTCAGGATGCTGGGTGCTCATCACACGTGGAATTTTAGGCACACGTACCTCCTTGTATTTCTATCAATTTTTATAGATCCTTTTTTACATCCTTTGAGCATATCTTTTTTCTCTCATCGACCCACTGCTTGATATCGGCTCTTTTGAACCGCCATGATCCTCCCACCTTGAAGCCGGGCAACTCTCCTGAGTTAACCAGTTCATAAACAGTTTTTGGATTAATGCGCAGATAGAAGGCTACCTGCTTGACCGTCCAGATGTCACGTTCCATATCCAAACCTTTATAAGGAAAACAAGTATATTAAAATACATTAAAAAGAAAAATATTCTAAAATAATGCCTTTGTAAAGAAAAATCGTAACCGTTCGGCCACTAAGGCACTAAGGCACCGGTCAAAACCGGCAAGATGTAGTGGAAAAGAGCCATGCAGTGAATGGATAGCGACCCACGTTGACCCCGAGTCATGAGTGGTGACAGCAATGTCATGGCCGAAGCATTGACAGGTGGGTGCGTGCAGGCCAAGCCGTGAAAGGCTACTGTTTGTTTTATTTCAGAGTGCCGACGCTGTGTGTCAGGTAGAAGGCAAAATCGTGTTAATATTTAGAATCAGCGTATTGCACCCATCCGCCGGAGGCAACAAGAGCGTAGTCAAAATCGGATATTGAAAAGCCTGCTTTTTCTTCAAGCCACTTCTGAGCGAAAGTAGTCTTTCCCGCCTGTCTTGTGGACCGGTCAGGACTTTGTTTCCCGATAATTCATAAACATTTTTCTTGATTCTAATATTATGTATAATG
>JAFDFV010000015.1 GCA_019309665.1 Deltaproteobacteria bacterium
ACTTAATGCTTTAGGAAATTTTCCCTCCAAAAGCTCCTGCAAAGAATCCAATTTGCCACCGCAAGCAGTCTTGATCTCCTGCCAGATCTTTTCGTCAATCGCCTTTATATTAACAATCACAGAATATGGCTTTGCTCTTGTCCCCTGAACCAGGGCTTCGACCTTTCCCTGAATCCATCTGAAGATCCAGCACTGCTCCATGACGCACATAACTCCGCCCCCGGCCGATTCGATTGCTGTAGTCTGCATACCGTTCAAGATTTTGGTTCCATGACTTGCCCCACCACGACAAGGCAATAGCGCTTCCTTCAATGACAACCGGTTTAATGCCGGGATTTTTCTTTTTGAGCTGCTTCAGCTTTTTGGTTGCTTTTGCTTTCTTCTCTGCAACAGATACATAACGCGGATAATATCCTCCCCAATAGCCCATAATCACACCAGCCTCGAGTCATGCGGCAATTGCAGTAATGCATTGGCTGAAGCGTTGACAGAGGGAAGCACAGGCGGGCTATTGAGCTCCGAAATCACCAACTCACGGGTGCCGACCACATGGTCCGGTTGGGAAGGCAACACGTGCTGTAGCGCTATGCGAGCTATAGAACGATCCGGCGGAGTCTTAGAACCTGGCATGTGTGGACATCTTTTACACGGGAATCGGGATATCCGTGAGTTATCCTCACACCTTCAAGGTGAAGAGGATCGGTCAGAGAAGGAGAAATTCTGTACTACTGGCACGAACGATTCACGGAAGTCGGACAACAACATAGTACCTGAGAAGCCAGCGAACAAAGAGGCTAAAACCTTTGCGGAGCAGGTGGAGGGAAGGGCGTTGACCAAGGGGAACACCATGAACACTGCCGCAGTCCGCACTCAGGGGCGGGGAGCAGCGTCGACCAGTTTTGATGGTGTACGTAGAAAAGCTCAGCAGGATAAGGATGCCAGATTTAATAATCTCTTTCATCACATTACACCAGCGCTGCTGACAAAAAGCTTTTACAGCTTGAAGAAAAATGTAGCGGCTGGGGTAGATGAAGTGACATGGCACCAATACAAAGAAGGCTTGGCTGAACGAATAGCAGATTTGCACGAGCGTGTGCATGCTGGAAGCTATAGAGCACAACCTGTCAGAAGAAGTTATATAAACAAGTCTGACGGCCGAAAAAGGCCATTGGGAGTTACAGCTCTGGAGGATAAAGTAGCCCAGCAGGCAGCGGCAACAGTATTAAATCAAATCTATGAGACCGATTTTATGGGTTTCAGCTATGGTTTCAGGGAAAAACGTAGTCAACACAATGCCCTCGATGCTATACATGTAGGTATATCGAGGTGTAAAATTAACTACATACTTGATGCAGATATTTCAGGTTTTTTCGACAAAATAAATCATGAATGGTTGTTGAAATTCTTAGAGCATCGGGTAGCAGACCGCAGAATGTTGCGGCTGATTAGAAAATGGCTCAAAGTAGGTGTTGTTGAAGATGGTAAACGCACGTCACAAGACATTGGAACCCCGCAAGGGTCAGTGATTTCACCACTGTTGGCGAATGTTTATCTACATTATGCACAAGACCTGTGGGCACATCAGTGGAGGAAAAGACATGCAGGCGGAAACGTGATTATTGTACGTTACGCCGATGACAGTGTTGTGGGTTTTCAATACAAAAATGATGCAGAAAGATTTCTCAAGGATTTAGTCGAAAGGATGGGTAAATTCGGTCTTGAACTGCACCCTGACAAAACTCGGTTAATAGAGTTTGGACGTTTTGCAGAGGCCAATCGCCGGAAAAGAGGCAAAGGCAAACCTGAAACGTTTGACTTTCTTGGTTTTACACACTCTTGCTCGAAGACAAGAAAAGGAAGATTTTTCATACGCCGTAAAACTATTAAGAAACGGTTTGTCAAAAAGTGCAAGGAAGTGAAGCAGGAACTGAAAGAACGTATGCATGATAATGTAAAGGAAACGGGTAAATGGCTGAATTCAGTGATCAGAGGATTTCAGAATTATTATGCGGTTCCTGGTAATATGAATTTGGTGAAAAGTTTCTATGACCAAACAACAAGAGCATGGCTACATACACTGAGACGCAGAAGCCACAAAGGGCAGACTTTTACATGGAAGCGCTTTGAAAAATTAATCAGATGGTTGATACCAAGAGTTAGAATTGTACATCCTTTTCCAAATCAGAGGTTTCAGCGTTGGTACCCGAGGTAGGAGCCGTATGAGGTAGTACCTCACGTACGGATCTGTACGGGGGGTGCCGGGCAACTGGCATTCCTACCGTGACACGCTAAGTAATTGACATTACCTGAAAAATAGTGTAAAAACGTCTCTAAAACGGCCTTAATCAACCGGTTTACCCCCTAAAACTGCCCTATTAAGAGAATTGATCAAAAAATGGCTCGCGCAAAAACGACATTATATACCCGGCCATGTCTGGCATATAACCCATCGCTGTCATAAGAGAGAATATCTTTTAAAATTTCCACGAGACCGGCGGAGTAAAACGTTTATTGAGAAAATAAAAGAAGCCCTTCGGTTTAGAGCCCAGGTTAGAAAGATAATAAGCTCTGACGATACCTTTGAACTTCGGGAAGGGCAGACATCATATGGGGATGCTAATAGACTGGATTCCGGAAACACATTTTTGTGGGATCAACCACCACCATCCTTAATCGGCCAGTTTTAGGGGGGAAACTGGCCGATTAAGACCAAAATGCTGGTATTTTCAGGCATCTTTTATCGATTTTACAATAGGTTACTGTGGCCCGACCCCCGCCCAGCGTTAAGAACAAAGAAGGCATCGAAGATCCAAAGACATTGTTACAAATATTCATTTTTCAAAGTAATTGCCAACTTGGCCTTAAACTTTAGATTAGGCCTGACGAAACTGACGTTTCTATCGTAAAGACGCATCCCATGTTTAAATTTGCGGCAAACCCACAACCCCTGAGCCTTGAACTCTGAACCTGTGAACGGTTATGCATTATTTTATCTCAAAAGGAACACCATCATCATATACCTTCACATTATCAAAATGTTCGCTGAAATTATCACGTTCAAGGGTATGCACCGGGACAAGCGTTTTTGGATTTAAAGCCTGTGCAAGGCTCTTCAGGGCATCAAGATATGCATGTCCGCTTACGTGAATTTTTACAAGCTCCATCTGATATTTATTGCAGAACTCATAATGAGCGGCATTCTTTTCCAGGTAACCAGACCACATTGAAAAAATAAACTTTACATCTTTCAACGGTCTGTTTTTTTCAAGCTCCTGTGAGATTCGTCCCATTGCAAAGACAGGGAGCTTTACAACCATTTCCTGACGGCGCGCTACAATTTCTTCTATTTCAATTTTTCTTTTTTTAAATTTATACAGAATTTCCTTTCCAAGATAGTCAACTATGCTTTTCGCGTGACCTGCAATATAATATATCCTGATATTATCGTTCTTATGTGGCGGAAGCCTATGACCATGTAGTAATTTTTTTAACTGGTCAAGCACATAGTATGTGTAAAGATCAAGCACCAGAATTTTATTGCTGTTTCTTGCAGCCTTATACAAAGAAACAATCCTGTCAATATTACTTCCGGATGCCATGAAAAACGAAACATCTTTCTGGCTGGAAAATATATCGTACAGTCCTTTCTCAACTTCATCTTCGTTTTTAAAACCAACATTGTGCCCGCCACCGAGTGTTGTACCTTCCATTAACAGGCAATCAACATTCTTTATCGGTCTTTTAACCATATTCTCCAGCAATTTTGCCTTGCGTCCATGGCCCCTGAAATCTCCTGAGTAAAAAACCTTTTTGTCTTCAGCTTCTATCAAAAAGGATGATGCATCATAACCGGAATGATCCATAAGATAAGAAGTAATTTTAAATGGGCCGAGTTCAAATGGTTTATAGTGTTTAAAAGTTCTAAAATTATCAAAAAAGATTTTACTTCCGTCAGGATAAAACACTTTGCCGATCTTTATCAGAGCGTGTGACCCTTCACTTAAATACACAGGAATCTTTGGATGGATATGATTCAACAGGCCGTAGTGGTCAATATGGGCATGGGAAATAAAAACAGCATCAACTCCAGGGGCTTGGTTCTTATACAATCCTTTCACATCAGGAAGGATGCCGTTTTCGACTGAAGGATTTTTCAGTTTCCTTTTGTCAATTTCACCGCCACCCTTCTCCATAAGTGGCATCCCGGCATCAAGTAAAATTCGACAGCCGTTTGAATTGATCTCGATACAGCTCCCGCCTATTGTGTGGGCACCCCTGTGAATGATTATTTGTGGCATAAATTCCCTCTTTTTTCTGTTATCTGCACTAAAAGGTTTATTATTCTCTTGTTTCTTCGTTAGGCATTTTTATCATTACATTTGTATATAAATATTTCAGGCTGTGTATCATAAATCTCTCTTTTCCCTTTGGAAAGGAACAAATTTAAATTTTATTTTATTGATATCTTTGTTGTGGTCCCAATCATATTCAACAATATCTATTTTATTGTCTTGATATGTCTTGTATGTTTGGCTTTGCACCTGTTCTTTTTTTAGTTTAGGCCAGACAATCATTTTTTTTGTTTTTGATATATTAATATTTCTGATAGAGCATTTTTCTAATAGATATTTAAATTCATTGCTATAAATTTTTATTTCATCGCAAAATCCGTCAAGCTGGTTAATGAGTTTATTTGACCTTTCAGATTTGAGTTCAATAAGAACCGGAAATGAAATACCGTTTTTAGAACCCACCGCCAGAATATCGCAACGTATTATTGGTTTGTTGTTTTGATCGCCAAGAGACACTTCATCTAGTGCAAACAATAAATCATCATAATAATTTTTGTTAAGTTTTAGAACGGTCATTAAATCATAATTTCTTTTTAAAGCTTGTTTGATAAGCCAGCATTGTATCCTTCTTTCTGGTATATTTTCCTTTTTACTTAATTGCGGTCCGCCAGCTTTAAAGTGATTAATGATAGTATTGATTCTTTTTGCACCAGTACTGACAAAACCAAACAATGGAGTATTGTCATTTAACGAAACAGCCCTGAAATCTTCACCTCGTATACGGATATACCAATCAGTATAAATTACTTGAGTAGAGTTTTTTAAAAAATCATTCCTTTTCTCAGCCATCTCCGCCATCTGTCTAAGTCGTCTTTTAATCACATCAGAACGGTTTTCGATTTTACCCATATGAACCTCCTTTTTTTTATATTTTAAAACGTATTTCAAAACCCAATACATCTTTTATTATTATGATTATTTTTTATCTCTGCTTCTTCCGCAAGTGCTTCAACAAATACTTGATGTCCCAATTCTTCCTGCGGATAAAATGCAAATCTGTCGCGAACGGTTTTAAAATCTCCTGGTGCCAGATTTTCAATGCGTCTCAATGATTTTATCATGTCAGCGTCAATCGGCGTTTTAATGAGCGGGAAAAGAAGTTTATTATAAAAGATCACATTTCCTTCCGGCTTAAGACAATCAAATTTTATTTTAAAGTTAAATCTGCGTATTGAAGCATTATCAATCTCTTTTATCATGTTGGTTGTACAAATCAATATTCCCTTAAATCTTTCCATCGCTGTGAGAAATTCATTTGTCTGGCTGGATTCCCATGACCGTATTGCTTTTTTCCGAGAAAACATCAGTGAGTCTGCCTCATCTATAACAAGTATCGCTTCTTCCCTTTCTGCTTCATCAAATGCACTTCTAATATTTTTTTCCGCCATTCCGACAAATGGAGAAAGTATATCGCTTAAACGCTTACTAATTACTTCCCTGTCAAGTTTATTCCCGATATAACGCGCAAGCTCGCTTTTACCAGTTCCGGGAGGTCCATAGAATAGAAGATTCATGTTTTTGACTATACACTGCTGTGAATCAATTAAATGGTTACTGAACTTTTCAACCTGATCAATTACGGTATCTATGTTGCCGTGGATGTTCATCCCATCAAGTGAATACGCGGATTCTATCATATCAGCATCGCACACTTTCTTGCTTCCATTGATAAGTTCCATGTATGAGTCCAGTCCGATTTTCAGAGCACCGATAAAACTATTTTTTGTCTTTTTGTTTGACTCTAATGCCTTTTTTACTGACAGGTCTATAATCCCGGCATTTACATTATATCTTCGAGCAAGGTCTTTGATTTCATCGTGTGTAAAATATCGCTTTACCCTGTTGTCCCTGATAATATTCTCAAACAATCTGATACGTTGCTTACGGTTAAATTGTTTAAATTTAAGACTGAAAGAAAAACGTCTTAAAACCGAGTCGTCAATATTGTCAATACTGTTGCAAATCCAGATGATCCTAACTCCGGGTTTTTCGAGCAACTGGTTTAAATACCCCTTATCCTGTGTTTCACCACGCATGAACCATGAATGACGTGTATTTAATATATTGTCAGCCTCATCTACTATAATCACTGAACCTTCGCCTGAATTAGACATATTAAGTGCTGCAGTAATAGCAGCCCTTCTATTTTTAGAAGTGTTATCAGAATTCTGAGCAATTTCATAACAGGAAACATTTAATTTGTTTACAAGACTGCATGAATAACTTGTTTTCCCTGTGCCGGGTTTACCGTACAAGAGAATGTGAGTTGAAAATTCCGGTTTTTCTCTTAGCATGGAAAGTATATGTTCAGTCCGCTCGTTTGATACAAAGTGGTGCTGCAATTGGACAGTTTTCTTTGGTACTTTTTTATAAAAATATTTTGATAAAACCGGCGCTGAAGGATTCTGAAACATGCAAAGAAAATCATCAGATAGACACACATCATATTTATCGATTTCTATTAGACCGTTTTGTACAAGTGTAGATGAAATTATTTCATTAATATCCTGCATATTTATATTCAGTATATTGCAGAGATGTTTTCTTCCCATATATTTATCACATTTCAGATGCCTTGAAAAAAAATCCTCCGGCGGGTCGTATGAATTAATAATGAATAGAAATATAGATAGTTCAATTTCACTGCTGTTAAGATCAAATATGTTTTTAAAGTTTTCAGATGTTTTTTCAATTTCCGAGCAGTCATTATTTTTTAAACTTAAACTTCTTTTTTTCAGAATATTTTCTATATATCGATTAATATCTTTATAATATTTTGTTTTAACTTTTCCAAGCATGTCAAAAACAGTTCGTGAAAAATCTATACAATCGAGATTATATTCGGAAAGCTCCACCCCGTATTTTTCTTGATTTCGCCCATCAAGATAATCAAGAATATATTCCCCAATTTCCATTTTCAGGTCGCCAAAAATCCAGCAGAGAAATTCAATAGTTTCCATGTCAAATGAATAATAGCTATTTATATGTCTTTGCATATATTGAATACATTTCATTAAAATAAAATTATCATTATTATCATTTGCGAAACAAAAACCTGACGTTCCACGTTTTCTCATATATCTTCCACGTCTTGATCTTTTCATTTACAGTTCCTTAACTCCATTATTTCAGATTGAAGCTGTTTTATATTTTATAAAAAAAAAAGCCCTTTATATATATTCGATTTAGGTGTCATTGAATTTACGTTATCTCATTATTGAATATAACTTTCTGTAAATATACCATATATTTTCACTATAAATTTTAATTAACACATAACCCCATAAAAATGTATGTACTATATGGTGCTGCCAAGGGTCAATTATGGTGGTTTGAAACCACACTTTTTACAAAAATTAGAAAAATGAACATATAAAGAGTGATGAACTCGTAAAAAGTCGAAAAATCAATTTGTTGCCACAATATATTGAGTACGATAAGAGCTGACAACACTATATGTTGTGGACAAAATGAAAGGTTAGGACTTTTTACGAGGCCATCAAGAGTACTGTAGAACAAGATAATTAATTATGAATTCCCCATTAATTTATGAGCCTTCTCTGGAAGATTGTTACAATTTTCTTCTTTCAATATTCCACCCGAACGGGCTTGCCTGTCCAAACGGACACAGTATAGATAATTGTAAGATCCATAAATGCAGCCGAAAACCCATTATTGATTACCGTTGCAAATGCGGCAGATGTTTTAATCTATTTACCGGTACTGTCCTGCAGGGGACAAAATTGAGTGTGATGCAGATCATTCTATGCTTTAACGGCCTGATTCGCGACATCCCTATTTCCAGTATAGCAAAAGAAATCAACGCTGGTCGTAAAGGGACAGGAAATGTGTGTAAAAAAATCAGAGAAATAGCGTTTGATATCAAAAAAAATAGTTCGAAACGAGATTGGAAAACAATTTTAGAAAATATTGTTATGTAGGAATTTGAAGACAGCTTGGAACCTGAAGGGGGGAAAGCTTGATTTTACAAGTTAAGAACGGCAGATGTTATTCTTTAACACGGAAAAGTTATAAACATTATATCCATAACAACAAGGCAGGTACAAAAAAATATTCTACAATGGTAAAACCATTAAACTTTAACTGCTCCAGCAAAAATTCTGGTCCATTGGCTTTCAGGTAATCGACAATACACCTTGCGGTATATGATTTCATTTTTCTCATTTCACTGGATATATTTGCAGATGTTGCAACAAGATGAAAATGAGTCTCCATTAAAACCCATGCATGAATTTTGATTCTTTGCTGTTGTTGCAGAAAATTCAACGAATCAATGACAATTCCGGCCGGCGCCGGCATGGCAAACAGGGAAAGCCAGTTTATAACACTGCTTGTTATGAAATATGTTTTGCCGCTTTCTATGATTTTATATCTGCTTCTTCCCATAAGAAGTTCGGTTTTTTGTATTATATTTTAGTAAATTTTTGGTGCGTAAGGCAGAGCCTTTAGGTATGCATTCCCAGGCAGAGCCTGGGAACGAGAAAACGAGAAAAAACAGACGTCAGCTAATGCACTAATCAAGACGCGACACCGAACCCACCGAACCTGGGCCTCGTTGTATTTGCCAGACCTATAAGCATCAAGGTTACGATCAAAACGCTCAACAAGTTTATGTATTTCTTCGGGAGCCGACACTTTCTATAACCTTTCAAACGTTTCCGCAAATCAGGGGGAACGATTTCAAAACGTCCATAAACATATAACCATCTCAGTTTATTAATCGGTTTAAACCACTACCTCTGGTAGTGGTACCATAAAAAGGTTTTACCGTTACAGTAATTATTTAAGAATGCCTAAAGTGCCTAAAGTTATGGTACGCCTTCGGCGTGCTAATTGATAATCCAAAGCTACTTAGCATTGAGTTTTAAATAATTTTCCCATTTGGGAATATATCTCTAAATCTCTTACTGAGCCGGCACTTATAAAATGGGTAAGTTGTTTAATCACCATTCTTTAGAGTTTGTTCTTCTTATATATTAATAGCTTAAAGAATATAAAATGGCAGTATTCCTTAACTTTAGGCATTTTAGGCACTTTAGCTCACTTTAGGCACTTAAAACTAGGGTACCTTTCAGGACAAATAAAACAAGCCACCTCCTGAGGGTGGTAATTTGACTTTTAACCAGACTCTCACAACGTCAATCTAAAGAGATCCACTAAATCATCATCTTTCATTTCGGTTATCCAGCCAGCACCAGTGCCGGCAATAACGTCCTGTGACAACTTTGATTTTTCTTCCAGCATCATGTCAATTCTTTCTTCCACAGTGCCTTTGGTCAAAAACTTGTGTACAATAACATTCTTTTTTTGACCGATTCTGAATACACGGTCGGTTGCCTGGTTTTCCACGGCAGGATTCCACCAGCGGTCAAAATGAATTACATGGTTTGCTTCTGTCAGGTTTAACCCCACACCGCCGGCCTTTAAGGACAACGCCATAAATGGAACATAGCTTTGACTCTGGAATTGTTCAATAATTTTCTTTCTTTTGTTTACTGCCACACTTCCATGCAAAACTAACCCTTTTCGCTTAAAGATATTTTCCAGAAAATCGCAAAGCGGCTCTGTTATTTCCTTGAACTGGGTAAAAATCAGGACCTTTTCTCTTTTGTCATATATTGTTTCGCAAATTTCACGAAGTCTTAAGAATTTGCCGCTTTCTTTTTCTTCAAATCCTCCGGTTCCGTGATATTGATCAGGGTGATTGCAGATCTGCTTGAACTTCATAAGTGAAGAAAGGATCAGCCCCTTTCTCTGGATACCCTCTGTTTCGGCGATTGTTTGCTTTATTTCTTCAACTATATTTTTATATAAAAGAACCTGTTTTTTACTTAAAGGCGCATATGTTTTCATTTCAACCTTTTCAGGAAGATCGGAAATAACTGACTTGTCTGTCTTTAAACGCCTTAAGATATACGGGCCGATGAGTTTACGCAATCTTGAATAGCCGGAATTGTCATCTTTCAGACTTTTTGAAAATTGCTTGAACTCCCTGGGATTGCCGAGCAGTCCTGGATTTAAAAAATCAAATAATGACCAGAGGTCTGTCAGCCGGTTTTCAATAGGAGTTCCTGTCATTATGATCCTGTTGCTGGAGGTGAGATTTTTTATCGCTTTAGCCTGTTTTGTGCCCGGATTTTTAATGGCCTGCGCTTCATCCAGGATGATGTAGTTCCAGTGATGCGATTGCAGCCATTCATGCCTTTGAATCAAGGCATATGTTGTTATAACAAGATCAAATGCATCTAATGATTTTTTGTCCTTTGGAGCATTGTTTTTCTTCATGCCCGCTCCTGAATGCGCAATATGGAATTTAATTTCAGGGGAAAATCGCTTGATCTCATTGTCCCAGTTGGAAATAAGAGAGGCTGGAACTATTAAAAGACTGGCCTTATCAGGTTTTCCTGATGTCTTAACATCGTTTATTATTTTATTTAAAAACGCAAGCACCTGAACGGTCTTGCCAAGACCCATATCATCTGCCAGGCAGGCCCCGAACTGAAGTGAATGCAGGAAATAGAGCCAGTTTAATCCCCCTTTTTGATATTTTCTCAGCTTTGCCTTAAATCCTTTGCCGGGCATTACCGAAGTAATCAGAGCAGGATCACGCAGTTTTCTGGTGACTGATTCCAACCATTTTCCGTTTGAAATATCGTGATCTATTTCCTGCGTGTCAATGCCCAGAAACTTTTCAGGCATAAGCTGCATCCTGAGGGCATCCCTCAGACTCAATCCATCATCTTGCATCATGGTTTTTGCTTTTTCATAGGCATCCAGGGTCTGCTTCAGTTTTTCCTGATCCACCGCCACCCACTTGTTCTTTATGAACGCAAGCCCTTCTGACTCATCCAATAATCGTCTTGCCTCCTTTTCTGAAATCCGCGTGTCCCCGAGAAATAACTGCGCATTGAAATTCAGGATTGCATCCATACCCACAAAAGATGGTCTGGAATCGCCAACGCTAAGATTCAGTCTCAGGCTTGACTTGTTCCCTTTCCACCAGTTCGGAATTCTGCACAAAATGCCCGATTCTTCGTAAACAGGGATTTCTTTTAGAAAAGAAAATGCATCTTTTGCTGTCCAGGCAAGAGGGTGAAAGAGTTCTCCGGTCTCAAGAAGATCTGCAATCAGCAGACTCTTTCTTGCGGCTATATGCACTGTTGCAAGAAGTTCCAGGAGTTCATCTTTTTCATATTCCTGCAATGCGTATTTAAGCGGGAGGTGTTTGGAACGTCCCTGCTTGTTTAGCCTGGTGGAATAGGTTGCCATAAAAGCAAATGGATAATCATCGCTTTTGTTTTCTACAAGATGGAAAAAAACCCTTCCTACAAGATGCACATTTGGGCTGTATGCCCTGATAAAATCTTCAACAGTTCCGTCACAGGATTTGATCGCAAGGGTAAAAGCGCTGTTTAATCTTTGCCATACATCCTCAAGCAATTTCGTACTCAGGTATTCCGAACCGATCATCATCGGGACCCGCTCTAAATGCATCCTTAAATCATTTTGTTCTATCAAAACCTTTGCTTTATGGCGAAGGATTTCCAAATCAGGCGTCTGACTCAATCTTTTGGCAAAAACCCCTGTAAAATTCCGCCAGTATTCAAGAGAGGGGGAAAGCTGTACCCGATGATCACAAAACCCCAGGAACAAAAGCCATGAATCCGTGTCCGCGGTGAAACGTCTGTATATCTCTTTTTGTAACACCATGCTGCTCTTGCTTATGTCATTTTGCGCATCCGTCCATTCCAACTGAAGGGAACCAGTTGGCATAACAACAACGTTTAATTCCTGATTTATTGTTTTCCGCATGGGCGGACTCCA
>JAFDFV010000201.1 GCA_019309665.1 Deltaproteobacteria bacterium
AAAGGCTTTTATACCATCATAAAGGCGTGTGATGAATACATCAGGTTTGTGCTTTTAACAGGGGTAAGCAAGTTTTCAAAGGCAGGAGTTTTCAGCGGGCTTAACAATCTTAAAAATCTTTCCATGGGCATGAGGGTAGTCCCTACAAAGCAGTGCAGGTTTGGAAATACTGCTCTATTTTACTTTGTAAACACCTGATTTTTCACTATGTGCTGCCAGAAGACATGATATCTAACTTATTGAAATTATTGACCCGCACTGTTTTGTAGGGACTACCGGGAATCACATGCACGTCAAGCCCTGATCAAAGCACTTGGATTGCAGTATTGAGCTTTTTTAATCAGAAAATTAGTGCCTTTGCAGGTTTGTACGAGGATAATCTTTTATGATGGATATACCTCCGCATAAGGGCATTACTGAAAACTTGGCCAAAGAAATTGCCCGGAAGGTAAATGAGATATTACAGCTCTGAGAAACATCAAGGTAAACGATATAAGAATAAAAGAAACGTGAAGTAATGAAAAATTTAGCCACAGACACACACAGAGTTACACGGACATTTTATTAACCGTATTCATTACTCATGGGGACAAGATGGCAGAAATAATTTTGAAAACAGATGCGCCGGAGAAGGCCGCCAATATTTTAAAAGATGTATTGGAGCTTGAAGCTTCACGCCTGAAATATAGCTTGAATCTTGCAAAAAAACGGCTGAAAAGATTCGAAACTAAATATAATGTTTCATCAAAGAAATTCATTAATGAATGGAGCGCTGAAGATTTAAAGGGGAAGGATTTGGAATACGTTGAGTGGGCTGGAGAGTATCGTCTGTTTTCAAGATTAAATGAGCGTTTGGTTGTTTTGAAAAGTATAGAAAATGTTGCTCCATAAATACTTTGTATTGTTTCAGAAAAGTATAGAAAAGCTTGAAAATTATGGTTATACTGAATCTATTGAGATTAAAGAAGAAATAAGGCCAAACAAGCTACTATAAAAGTAAAAATTGTACTCGTTAACAGGTCAATCCTGCATATTAAAGAATACATTGATGCCAAATATACAATGCAAAAGTTAAGCTACGCTTACCAATATCAGGCTAGTAATGGAGAACTGATCTTCAGATATGATAATGCTGTTCATAGGCCGGCATTAGGATTCAAGGAACATAAACATACAAAGGATGGAGCCATAATTGAGGCTTCCCTGCCTGATATTTCGGACATTGTAGATGAAGTAATTGAATGCTTATAGCACATTCTACTTGATTTGCCGGGCGATATATATAGTTAACCCAATTATCTTTGGAATTGATCTTTGCTTTCCCTTCCATGCTTACATCATTATATTTGCCAAGAAAGTCATCGCTTCGCGAAATACACTAACTGCCGCAGGCTTATACCATTTTATCTCTGCCGAGTCGGCAGAAATAATAGTCTGTGTATGTCCGTGTGTGTCCGTGGCTAATTAATAAAATGCGATTTATCTTTTGGTTCTCAATCTTCATGATCTTCTACGCCTATTTCGGCTATCCATTATGCCTGTTGATAATCTCCTTATTTAAAAACCCCAATAACCCAACAAACCCAATTACTCAATGAACCTAACAAACCCACAACCCATATACTTAAGCATAGTAGTCCCCCTTTATAATGAGGAGGAATCTGTTGAAAAGCTACTTTTAGGGCTCCTTGAAGTGGGGAGGCAATTTGAGTTTGCTTATGAGATAATCCTTGTCGATGATGGATCCACGGACAGGACATGGGATAACATAGAACGCTTGAAAAAGACTACCCTCCAGCTCAGGGCCATTAAATTTCGTCGTAACTACGGCCAAACCAGTGCAATGGTTGCCGGCTTTGATTACGCCAAAGGCGAAATCATCGTCACCATGGACGGGGACTTGCAAAACGATCCTTCTGATATTCCCATGTTACTGGGAAAAATCGAGGAAGGCTATGACATTGTCAGCGGATGGCGCAAAGATCGTAAAGATCATGTTCTCAAGGTGCTTCCTTCCAGGGTTGCCAATGCAATTATTTCATCAACCACACACGTACGCCTGCATGATTATGGCTGTTCCATGAAGGCCTATCGCGCCGAATGCGTCAAATCGCTGAAGGCATACGGCGAGATGCATCGGTTTTTCCCTGCCTTGGCCAGTATGACCGGAGCCAGGGTGACGGAAGTTCCAGTCAAACACCATTCTCGCAAATACGGCGTTTCCAAGTACGGCTTCGAACGGATTCTCAAGGTGCTGAGCGACATCTTCGCCATGAACCTGATCATCCGATTTTCCTCAAACCCGTTAAAGGGCTTCGTTCTTTGTGCCGTCCCTTTCCTTTTGTTGACTCTGTTTTTTGGGGGATTGACTTTATTAGCGCTGATCTTGCAATGGACAGTAGGCAAAGCAATCTTCTTTATGCTCTCAACAGCACTAACAGGAATGGCTGTTGTGCATCTATTGGCGCTGGGTGTAGTGGGCGAGCTGGTCGTAAGCACAAGCGATCTCTCACATACACGTATGCCCGAAATAACCAAAAAATGCATCATTACAAATGGCGAAGAACAGGTCGCAAAGCGCAAGGTGCGTGGCGCATAGCAGACAAGTAAAAGATGGTAAAGTTGTGTATGTCTCACAGAGTCCACGGAGGGCTCGGAGTATTAATCCGGATTGCTGAGAGCGCAATCCAGATTAAATTTCCATCCAGCTATCGCTGGAAGTTTTTGGCAAAGTGACTGAGGGCACTTATGGATCTCAATAAACTTTCCTATAGGGTCATCCAGGCTGCGATAACCGTGCATAAAGAGCTCGGACCAGGATTGTTAGAGTCCGTTTATCAAGCTTGCATGATTATAGAACTGAGGAATATGGAAGCGAGGGTTCAATCCGAAGTGTCTTTGCCGATCTATTATCAAGGACAAAAAATAGTGGGAGAAGAGTTTCGCCTTGATATCCTGGTAGAGGATACGCTCATCGTTGAATTAAAGTCGGTAGAAAAAGTGATGCCAGTCCATAAAAAACAGTTGTTAACCTATCTACGTTTGGCCAAGAAGCCTTTAGGTTTACTGATAAATTTCAACGAATCGTTACTCAAAAACGGCATTACCAGAATTATTAATGCCCCAGAAGGGGTCGAGGATTTGGCCTGATTTTTCCTGCTCAAAAAATCAGGCCAAAGAAATTATCTCTGTGATCTCTGCGAACTCTGTGAGAGATAGAATTCATCCCGATCATTTGTAAGCTAAAAAAATTATGAAGTACTCTATAATAGTATTACTCGAAGATCCCCACGCGGACTTCTCGCAATTTGTCAAAAACCTGCATGACGTGTTTGCTACCCGGGGGGATTCTTTTGAAATCCTTATCATGGCCAACGGCACGGGCGGCTTCTTGAGAAATCAATTAACAAAACTTCAAGGTTTCAACCATGCAATTAAGGCATTTGAGTTCAACACAAAAACAACACAGGCGGTTTGTTTGCAGGCAGGTCTTAAAGAAAGCAGCGGTGAAACTATTGTCGCTTGTGGCTCCTACCAGCAGATAACAAACGATTCTTTCAACCAATTACTTGACGCTTTAGATGAAGGTGCCGACATCATCAGCCCTTGGCGGCAAGGCAGGGTTGATCCCGGATTTAATCAGTTCCAGTCCAAGATTTTCAATACCTTCGTACGCAGGTTATTAAAAACTAATTTGCACGACTTGAGTTGTACAGTCAAAATATTCCGCAAAGAGGTACTCGAAGATACAAATATCTACGGCAACATGTACCGGTTTCTGCCGATCGTTGCAGCACAGAAAGGTTTTAAAACAAAGGAAATCAAGTGCCAACACTTTCAGGAGCGAGGCGAAACCGGCTTTTACGCTTTATCAGACTACGTCACAAGATTGATTGATATCTTTACGATTTTCTTCAATACTCGGTTCATTAAAAAACCGTTACGCTTCTTCAGCTCCGTCGGGCTGGGCTCCTTGCTGATCGGCCTGTTCATTACCTTTTACGTTTTCGTTGAAAAATTTTTTATGGGTCATCCTGTCGGTGATCGTCCTGCACTTCTGCTGGCCATATTTTTCATAGTCCTTGGTGTGCAGGCAGCAAGTGTCGGGCTTTTGGGTGAAATCATCACCTTTACTCAAGGGCGCCACAAAAAAGAATACACTATCGAAAAGAAAATTTAGGACCTTTGCAGAGATATACAGCGTACCACTTTACGAAAAGCATTCGCAACTCACTACACCTAACGCGTAACCTGCAATTCGCAAAATAACCTCTTTATATTTATGATACTCGTAGATACACATGTTCATATATATGACTGCTACAATATTCGAGATTTTATGAATTATAGTCTAAGCAACTTTAAACATAACGCAGAGA
>JAFDFV010000555.1 GCA_019309665.1 Deltaproteobacteria bacterium
TCCTTTAGGCTTTAATGTAAAAGCTATCCAGCATTTGCGGTTTGCCAGCTTTTCTTTTTTTGGAATAAAAAAAGTACCATGCTCTTTGCCGGCAAAGAGTTTTATCAGAATATCATGCTTTTCACCCCTGGCTATTAACATAGGTATGCCTGCGGCAGTAACCTTTTTTGCCGCTATTATCTTGCTGAGCATGCCACCGGTTCCCAGAGCGCCCGGAATATTGCTTGCATATTTTTCAATATCTTTTTTAATTGTCGTAACTACTGAAATAAGTTCAGCATTCTGATTCTTGCGCGGATCACCAGTGTAAAGACCATCAATATCAGTAAGGTTAATAAGAATATCTGCATCCATAAGCAATGTTATCATTGCAGCAAGGTTATCATTATCCCCGAACTTTATCTCTTCAACCACAACTGTATCGTTTTCATTTATAATTGGAATAACCTGCCATGACAGCAGAGTACAAAGAGTATTGCGTGCATTTAAATATCTCTTTCGATTCACGAGATCGTCACCTGTTAGAAGTATCTGCGCAACTTTTTTATTATATCGTGCAAAAGGTCTTTTAGAAAGTCCTATTTTTTTTATACCTGAAGCCATTGCTCCGGATGACACCAAAATTATCTCTAATCCCCTGTCGGCAAGTTGGCAAATCTGTCTGCTGATTGATCTAAGAGCTTTTAAATTTAATCCATTATCTTCTGTAAGAACGCCGCTACCTACCTTTACGACTATGCGTTTTGCGTCTTCAAAACATATTTTTCTTTTATTATTCATCTAATTTATCCGACCTGTGCGGTTAGCTTTTGGATAAAACTGTTCAACATCCTCTTTACCTCATTGATCTGTTGATTGAGTTCTCTAAAATCTCTCATTTCCATTCCTTTTCAATGCTAACAGCTAACCTCACAGGTCGAGATTATCCAGGGATTGAACAATTTTTGATTTTAAATTATCAATTCCTTCTCCGGTTAACGCCGAAATTAATATGATTTTGATATCCTTGGCAAAAGCCTGAAAAATATCAACAGCCTTTTTAGCTTCAGGCATATCAATCTTGTTAAGAACAACTATTTGATTTTTTTTTGCAAGCTCCTTATTGTACATTGTCAGTTCTTTATTTACAGTTTTATATGACTTAAGCGGGTCTGCCGGATCGATTGATGACGAATCTATCAAATGAATAAGAATACGTGTTCTTTCTATGTGCCGCAGAAATCTTATACCAAGCCCGGCGCCTTTATGTGCACCTTCAATCAAACCTGGTATATCCGCCACTACAAAGGGCTCTCCCCAGTCTGTTTTAACAACGCCGAGATTTGGGACAAGAGTCGTAAAGGGATAACTTCCTGTTTTGGGATGTGCTGAAGAAATTGCGCTGATAAGGGTGGATTTACCGGCATTGGGGAGACCTATTATACCAACATCGGCAAGAAGTTTGAGATCGAGTTTAAGTTTTAATATTTCACCTGATTCGCCTGGCTGAGCGAAACGAGGCGCACGGTTTGTGGATGTTTTAAAACGAGCGTTACCCCGTCCTCCTCTGCCGCCTCTCGCTATTATATATTTTTCACCGGGTTTAGTAAGATCATTGATTACTTGTCCGGTATCGGTGTCGCTAATCACGGTTCCTGGAGGAATTTCTATAACAAGGTCATCGCCATGTTTGCCTGCCTTGCGTTTGCCTTGACCACCGGCACCATTTTTTGCTTTAAAATCTTTTCTATATCTAAAAAAATAAAGTGTGCGTTTTTGAGATGAACACACCCTCTGCCTCCATCACCGGACTGAACAGTAATAATAGCCTCATCAATAAATTTCACTCAGTATACCTCGGAAGGCCATAAATTGCGTTTTTTTCGGTGAGCAATGAGCATCAAGAGCAAGGCGCGAAGGTGCGGAATAACAAGCTATTTCAAGTCTGAGCAACGCAGCTATTGGTGTTCAGTGCCTGCGAAAGATCGCAAGTTGTGGCCTTCCGGGGTATAAACACTTACCTTTTTACGAGAACGTCCCATTCGCTCATACGCAACAATACCATCTATTTTAGCAAAAAGGGTATAATCTTTTCCTAATCCAACGTTCTCTCCCGGATGTATTTTAGTGCCCAACTGGCGAACCAGTATATTGCCGGCCCTCACATTTTCTCCACCAAATCGTTTTATACCGCGTCTCTGCGCATTACTGTCCCGGCCATTCTTCGAGCTGCCGCCTGCTTTTTTGTGTGCCATTACTACAACTCCTCAATTAATATTATAGAGATTTCTATTTTTTGTTTCTTGAATTAGGCATGATAAGACAGATAAATAAAGAGTGCCTAAAGTATATTAGAGTGCC
>JAFDFV010000202.1 GCA_019309665.1 Deltaproteobacteria bacterium
ACGTCCCATCCCCGGTATCTCAAAAACCTGTTCGATAATAACAGACCCTGCAAACATAACAGTTAAAATGGAGCCAAAGCCGGTTGCAATAGGGATTAAAGAATTGCGAAAAGCATGCCCCCATATTGCCCTTGTAAAGCTTCCTCCTTTTGCAAGGACAGTCCTTATATAATCTTTACTTATTTGCTCAAGAAGTGAGTTCTTCATGAGCAGAGTCAGGATTGCGAAGTTCCCGATTATATAGCAGAGCACAGGAAGAAACATGTGCATAAATACGTCCTTTGTTTGCTCCAGAAACGTCATTGCAGCGAAATTATCCGAGTAAAATCCGGATACGGGAAAAAAATCCCACAAACCTTCTACTGTACCGCAAAAAAACATTTTAAGCACCATTCCGAAAGCAAAAGGAGGAATTGCATACCCCACAAAGATGACTAAGCTTGAACCAAGATCAAACATTTTATTATGACGCAGTGCTTTTAATATACCAAGCGGGATGCATGCAAGATAGGATAATGCAAAGCCTGCAACCCCAAAGATAAGTGAGACCTTAAAACGTTCCTTAATTAATTGCCATGCTGTTTTGTTGGGGAATTTATAGGATTCCATTTTCATTCCCAGCCTGTCTGTAACAAGCCATTTCCAGTATCGCTTGTAAAATGGTTGATCAAAACCAAAATAAGCTTCTATGGCTTTCCGCTGTTGAATAGAAATGGATGTTTGGGTCCCGGCTCCTCTACTTAATTCACCAGCGCCTATTCCTTTCATCTTCATGATGATCTGCTCTACAGGGCCGCCGGGTACAAACTGTATAAGCCCGAAACACAAAATAGTAATTCCAAGAAAAGTCGGGATTACAAGAAGAAACCGCCTTATAAAATAGTTCAGCCGTTCCATAAGTTAATCCGTCCACGTTCCTAAACAGGTAAGAATTTGAAAAACAAAAAAAGGGAATAGGAGGTAATCGCCTATTCCCTTAACAAATGCAGAAAAATATGGTTTATCGTTTTGAGAATTGGAAACGAGCCCTTGCTCCCTTCTGTCCGTATTTCTTTCTTTCTTTGACTCTTGGATCACGTTTAACAAAGCCGGCTTTCTTTAGAACCTGTCTTAGATCAGGATCAATATTGATAAGTGCTTTGGTAATACCATGCCTGATAGCCCCTGCCTGGCCTGAAATACCTCCGCCCAATACACGTACTTTTATATCATATGATCCAATGGTATTTGTAAGAACGAGCGGTTGCATCATAATAATTTTTGCCGACGGAATTTTAAAATAATCATTCACGGGGCGATTGTTAATGATAATTTCGCCTTTGCCTGGTTTTAGCCAGGTTCTAGCTATTGCTGTCTTTCGTTTTCCGGTTGCATAATAAATATTTTCTGTGTTCATAGTGTCTCCAGTATAGTCACAAATTAATTATATAGACTTTCAGATAATTAATTTCACAAGGCCAGAAGGAGGAAGGCGTATTAGTTATACGTCAACGACTGATAACGCAGTGAAATTAATTATCTGAAAGTCTATAGTGTCAGGGTCTCTGGCTGTTGAGCTTCGTGGGGATGCTTGTCTCCCCCATAGACCTTTAACTTTTTGAATAGCTTATTCCCGAGCCTGTTTTTTGGAAGCATTCCTTTAACAGCAAAACCGATAAGATCTTCAGGACTTTTTTCCAGGAGTTTCTTGGCGGTAACGGTCTTGAGCCCGCCTACATAACCACTGTGTCTGTAATAACATTTCTGCTCAAGTTTTTTACCTGAAAGGGCAATTTTATCCGCATTTATAACGATAACCCAGTCTCCTGTGTCCACATGGGGGGTAAACAAAGGGTTGTGCTTGCCTCTAAGTCGGGATGCTATTAATGTCGCAAGTCTGCCAAGTACGGCTCCCTCTGCATTTATAATACACCATTTATCTTTATTATCAGACCGTTTTGCACTATATGTATATTTTTTCACTGAATTATACTCCTGTTTTTAACCTAAATTGAGCGATTTTTTGCAAAGAGATATGCCAAGATCTTGATGCGCAAGAAATTGGTGCAGGTCGAGTAAAAAATCTTTCAACTTAAGTTTAAATAAAAATGAATTTAATAAATATTTTATTAATTAATGTCAAGGAAAAAACGATTATTTTTAAGTTTATTGACTATTGATTGATGAATTCGTAAAAAAAGGAAATTTCTATACTCAGAAATTTACAAACTCGTAACACTTTAGCTTTTTGAAAATATAGCCGCTTCAGGTATGATCGAATTCAAACCAGGAAAAACTCACGCATAAGATATCGTAAAGAAAGAACTTGCTATGGATGAAAACAATAGTGACGGTTTAACTATCACTAACTATACAATGACAACATCTTATCAGGTTCTTTCTTAACGATATCTAATACTCTCAAACAGTTTCCTGTTTTGAATTCGATCATACCTGAAGCTCACCTGCAGCCAGTTAATATTACATAAAAATGAGTTTGTAAATTTCTGATTAAATTAGTTGCGAGAGGATAACTTATGCCTTCTGTATTAACACTGAATCTGCGTTTTGGATTGGCAGCCGATGGACCGAATGGCTGGCATCACAGAAAGGATTACTTTCCCTCATTTTTTGAAAAATATTGTAAAGATTTCATAGGGTTACAGGAGGCAAATGATTTCCAGACGGAGTTTATAGGCAATATCCTTGCTGACTATAATTTTATTGGCAAAAGGATTCCTGCGCCATCTTTTTGGCAAAACAACATTATTTTTTATAAAAAAACCTGGGAATGCATTTATTACGAACACTTTTTTCTAAGTCTAACGCCTATGATACCAAGCCGTTCGCGGAATAGCCGTTGGCCAAGGCAATGTACAGTGGGAATGTTCAAAAATAATGGTCGCAAACTGATTTTTGTAAATACCCACTTTGATTTTGATGCTTCGGTGCAGCTTGAAAGCGCTAAAATAATATTAAGGCGGCTGGCACAATTACCATCTGAATTGCCGGCTATAATAGTCGGAGACTTTAATTCCACGCCATCATCGCCCTCTCATATGATGTTTACTGGAGAGGACGTGCAATTAAAGAGTGAAGATATAAAAGGCCCTTTTTTTAAAAATACCTTTAGTAAGCCCTTCCCTGGTACACACCATGGTTTTACAGGGGATACAAATGGAAATCATATTGATTGGATCTTATATCGTGGCGGGATCATTCCAGAAAATTGCAAGGTGATTCATGATACTTTTGACGGCGTTTACATCTCAGATCATTTTCCGCTTTGTGCTTCATTTAAGTGGAAAGAAGGGGCTCGCTAACTTGATAGTATAGGATTTTCCATTTTTTGCCTAATGAATTCGGTATCGTAGGATAGACGAATAAAAAGTGCCTAAAATGCCTAAAGTTGTGGTACGCCTTCGGCGTGGTATCTATTTTCAGAGCTTGATTATAACTTCAGCCGAAAATAAAGTGAGCAAAATTGTATGGTAAAAAAGTTAAAATTGGCAGAGCCGAAGGCGTATTCCTTAACTTTAGGCACTTTAATATACTTTAGCTCACTTTAGGCACTTATGTTCGCACTGAAGGTGCGCTAATTTTACTGTGATAGTATCTCCTTTTTCAGCTTTAAAATATTTCTTTGCACTGCCGCAATTTATGGCTATTTCGAGATATCCGCGGCTGCCTATAACAACAAGCGGGCTGTTGAGGGCGCTGTTTTCATAATTTTCTGACAAACCGCTTATTTTGCTATTGTTAATCTTGATTTCAGGTTTTTTCCCAGCATCGGGTCTGTAAAAAATTTTTAGGCAATTGGAATCTATATTTGTAATCAAGTTCCCAAAGTGGTCAATAGAGACAATTGTCCCAACAAGTTCGCCTTTATCTGAAATCCCCGGCTCCGGGATACTCAATTTTACCAGATCGTTTTTATTTATCGGTGTTCCTATATTATTTATTTTGATGCCGGATGAAATATGGGCGCTGACTGGAGCAAAAATATCTCGGCCATGAAAAGTCCGGCTTACTGATTTTAAAAAGAATTTTTTATTATCAACTCTAATTATTTCGGCAATATTCCCTTCTTCAACAAGCAGTGTTAAAATACCGTTGTCAGGAGCAAGGAAAATGTGGCCGGCTATTTCAATGGCTATTATTGCACGGCTCCCACCGACTCCCGGATCTACAATCACAACGTGCACGGTGCCTTTGGGAAAAAATTTGTATGAAGATTTTATTGTGAAAGCTGCTTGAATTATATCGTGGGGATCAATATTATGTGTTATATCAACAAGAATGGCGGATGGGTTAACGGAAAGAATAACGCCCTTCATTGTGCCTACATATTCATCATTTAGCCCAAAATCGGTAAGTAG
>JAFDFV010000203.1 GCA_019309665.1 Deltaproteobacteria bacterium
TGTCTGCACACGAAACGGACTGTTTTTAAGGGGGCTTTTTTCCGGCGCTTTATTAAAGTTAATTGATGGAGGAAGAACTTTATGTTTTAAGGCAAGAAATGTCTTTATCATTCCGGCTGCGCCCGCGCCGGTTAAAAGATGGCCGATCATGGATTTGACTGATCCTATCGAGCATTGTTCATACGACCATCCGGATTCACCCCAGAGATTTCTCAGGCTGTGAAGCTCAGTGGTGTCTCCGACACGCGTTCCCGCGCCATGACATTCAATAAGATCAATTTCGCATGGAGACCAGCCCGCGGATAAATAAGCGCTGCGCATGGCACGGACTTGGCCTTCAATGTCCGGTGCAAGAAGATTGCCGCTCATGTCGTTTGAGAGCCCCATACCACGTATCAGGCCATAAATGTTGTCATTATCTCTCAGAGCATCTTCAAGCCTTTTTAAAACAAGTATGCCGGCACCTTCTCCTACAACAAGCCCATCTGCTTTTTCGTCAAACGGAGCACATCTTCCTGAAGGAGAAAGTGCGCGGAGTTGGCTGAAGCCTACTTGAGTGTAGAGACATTCAGGCCTTGATACCCCTCCGGCCAGCATAGCATCCGCGCGAAGAGAATGAAGCTCATCACAGGCAAGTTTGACTGCATAAAGAGATGATGCGCATGCAGCATCAAGAGTATAACTTCCGCCTCCGAGCCCTAAGCCTTTGGCCAAAATAGAAGCTGGAAGGCTGGTTACTCTGCTTGTTAGGCACTGCGCCCTGGTAAGTGGTTTGCTAATGGAAAAATTACTGTTTTTGAAGAGTTTTTCTTCAAATGATTTTCCTATGATTTCTCTGGTTATTGAAGAAGAAGAATCAGTAGGCAGTGCAATTGCAGCAAGAACAGTTCCAATACGTTCTTTATTGATTGTTGAAATATTGCAGTTTGATAATGCCTTTTTGCCTGTATGAAGAACCAAGTGAAAGAGAGGGTCAAGATCGTTTAGTATGTCCTTGTCAATATCAATGTCTTTTAAATCAGATTTGATTGATTTTAATATGTTATCATGTATAAGACAGGCGCGTTTTGAGAAGGCCTTATCCGGTGCTGGTTCAGGATTGTACATGAACTCAGGTTCAACAATCCACCTTCCTTCAGGCACTTCACAACAGGAGTCCACTTTATTGATAATGTTGTTCCAGAATATATCAATATCAGGAGCTCCGGGGAAAACACAGGCCATCCCAACCACAGCTATGGGTAATTTTTTTTGCATTATAATAGAATTTAGATTTCAGTCGGTAAAATAAATTTGTATAACTGACTAAGTGCTTTAAGGCAAGGAACAATAAAAATATATCAGCAATTCTAATCAAGGATGTTTTTCCCGTTTGACGTGGTCCGAATAAAAAGTAAATCCAATTGCCTTTTGACATACATTACCTGCCTCCATAATAATTGCCATAAATACAGTCAGATATCATGCTTATTGCCAATAAGTATGTCAAATATCATGTAGTCAAGGCATTTCTGAATCAGAACAATGGTTCTCACGCAGAAAAATTAAAAAGCAGATAGGGGAAATACAAACATAAGCCGATTCCATAACATCCGTCCTGCCATGGCGGGGCTCAAACAGTTTCTATACGACAATCTATTCCAGCGAATCAAGCGGGCTTTTGACACCCTGTCCCCCCTGGCGCAGCACATGGGTGTAGATCATGGTTGTAGAGACGTCATTATGTCCCAAAAGGCTTTGGATTGTCCGGATATCAGTGCCTGTCTGCAAAAGGTGTGTCGCAAAAGAATGCCTGAAGGTATGAGATGATATTTGCTTGGAAATATTGGCCAGTTTAACTGCCCGCTTAATAGCTCTGTCCAGAGAGGAAGGATCCATGTGATGCCTGCGTATTATGTTTTTACGTGGATCCCGTGAGAGTTTTGTTGAAGGAAAAACATATTGCCACGTCCATTCTTTGCCGGCGTTTTGGTACTTCCTGTCCAGGGCGTGCGGCAGATATACTTCACCGTAACCTTTAGACAGATCATTTTCATGTATCAGCTTAACGCGTTCAAGGTGTGTTTTTAACGCAGGCTTGATGCTTTTCGGGAGCGGTACCAACCGGTCTTTATCGCCCTTGCCGCTGTGAACCCTGATTTCGTTTATTTCAAAATCAATATCCTTAATCCTCAGCCGGATACATTCCATCAGCCTGAGACCGCTTCCATAAAGCAGCTTTGCCATAAGCTGTGTCGTGCCGCTCATACCGCTCAGCAATATCTGTGTTTCCTCCTTGCTCATAACAATTGGAAGGCGCTGCTTTTTGGAAGACCTTACAGCATTGATGCGGCCATCAAGCGGCTGTTTGAGAACTTCCCTGTAGAGAAAAATCAAGGCATTGAATGCCTGATTCTGTGTGGATTTTGAGACGTTTTTCTCAACAGCCAGCCATGTCAAAAATGCTTCGACCTCTGATTCCCCCATCTCCTTGGGATGTTTTTTGTCGTGAAAAAGGATGAACCGTTTGATCCAGCTTATGTAAGTACACTCGGTACGAAAAGCATAGTGTTTTAAACGCATGACATCGCGTACCTGATCCAGTAGTTTACGAGGTTTTTTGTGATTATAAAATTCTTGCTTTTTCATTAAAATTATGCTATATTAATATATGATTAAAATCAAGAAATAATATATTGATATCCAATATCATTGATTTATTTCTTAACATTTAAATTGTTGAACAGACCTGCTGGAAGCAGGGGAAGCAAATGAGAAAATATTTTCCAATAGGATAAAATTGCAGTGGAAGCGACTATCCAGATGATATTTTTGTTAGGATATACGTCTTATGATCAGATGTATAGATTGCCTGACCATATTCGAGAAGCCGCCCACTGCATCATGGTTTGCCGCACCGCCGTTTTGGGAGGTCATACCCAGGCCTGTCCCGATGGTCATTACAAGCGTCACTGGTATAATTCCTGTAAACACCGCATGTGCCCTCTGTGCGCCTTTACTCAGATTGAAAGATGGCTTGCCAGACAGAAAGCCCGCATTTTGAATACCGATCATTTCCACGTTATTTTCACTATATCCGATAAGCTTCATGAGTTGTGGCGTCTTAATACAAAGGTAATGACTCAGATTTTGTTTAAAACAGCTACCGAGACCCTCTTTCAACTGCTTGAAGATAAGAAATACCTCGGCGCTCGTCCCGGGATTATCGCATCGCTTCACACCTGGACTAAAACTCAGGCTCTTCATCCGCACCTTCACTGCTTGATTACCGGCGGAGGATTGCTGGCAGGGAGATGGATCAAAGCATCACAGACTTATTTACTCCCCTTTCGAGTTGTGCGAAATAAGTTTAGAGGCAAGTTCATTGCTTATATTCGAAAGGCATTGCGTAACGGAGAGCTGGTTCTGCCTGATGGGATGCGTCCCCAGCAATTAGAGAACCTGCTCAACAAACTGGGCCGCAAGAAATGGAACGTGCATCTGAAAGAGACATATTCTCACGGCAATGGAGTATTGATCTACCTGGCGCGCTACCTTCGAGGCGGGCCCATATCCAACAAGCGGATATTCTCAATTAAAGATGGCAAAGTAACCTTCAACTACGGCCGCGAAAAGGTTGAGCTTATGACTCTGTCGATATTAGAGTTTATCGTCAGATATTTACAACATGTGCCGCTTCCAGGTTCTATCCGAGTTCGTTCTTATGGATTGTACCATCACAGCCATAAAGAAGAACTTGCGCTATGCCGGCAGCTTTTTGGTCAACTGCCGGTTGAAGAACCCGAGTTTCTCGACTGGCAAAAGATTTGCGAAAAACAAGGTGAAAGACACCCTGAATGTTGTCCTGTCTGCGGCAAACGTCTGATTGTTCTTGGAGTCATTCCAGGCCAGAAAAGTTCAAAAGACCCTGGTTTACCAGCTTGGCAGGATAAAACCTTGCTTCATGCAGCATAAAGATTTATCAGATGTATGAGCGCTATGAACTTCTCTGCAGCAGACTGTGGAGAATTGGAAACTAAAAGAGATTAACGAAAAGCTTTTTGAAAATTTGTAACAATCATGCCCAAATCATTTCAAAAGAGAGTTAAGAGTCAATCAAATGAATATTATAGACCGTGGATTGCGGCTATTTCACCGATTAAATTGATAATTCCAGACAGAAGCGAATCTACAATCTCCATAGACAGTTCGATCAATAAACAACTTTAACTACAACAGACCCGCAGGTCTGTTCAACAAGCCGTTGAACCTGACAACTGGTATCAGAATCAGTTAAGCAATTCAGAGGATAAATCAAGTTCTGTGAAGATTAAGAAAGTTTTTTCTTTTGACCCGTTGCAGGTTAACTAAATGTTA
>JAFDFV010000204.1 GCA_019309665.1 Deltaproteobacteria bacterium
CAAACAATAATGATTTCTCTTGAGGAATATGGAGTGAGTGGATATTCAGGCCGGATTTAAAAATAAAGTCGGCTGATTCGCGATCTCGTGTATAGTTCCAATCAGGATCTACAGAGTTGGAAGAGCTTCCGTAGAATATGACTCTTGAGATCTTTTCTTTTACAGTTGGATCCAGACGGATTGCATCAGCCAGATTCGTTAAAGGCCCAAGGCAAAGATAGATTACCTGTTTCGCTGATCCGTTGAGGGTTTTCAAAATCGCATCTGTCGCTGATGTGATTTTCGTTGTCTCGATAGTGATTGTGGATGACTCAGGCCAGTTCAGGTTTTCAGACCACGACCTCCAGGGAGGGGCGGGTTTCCCCAATGTCCTTCCAGCAACAATATCTGTATCCTTTTTTTCAAAATATTCCAGAAATATCCCCAAGTTGCGACACCCCATCTGCGGTGAAACAGCGCCGTCAGAACAAACAATCAAAGGAACGTCAATCCAGTCGGAATTAAAGACCATAGCAAGCGCCCGAATGTCATCCAGCGCCATATCTGTATCAATAACAACTGAAACCTTGTGAGTATGAGCGTGCGCAAAAGGTGAAAGAACACACAGCAGGACCAACACAGATAGAAACAAATACCCTTTTCGTCTCATTGCCAATCTCCTTAACTCCTTGATCTTCTATGATCTTTATCACTTAAGAATTCTTCAGCCCTTATTTCAACTTCTTCTCTCCTCGTTTCATGGCCGCCGCATAAGGCTTCCCTTCTAAGAAACGCCCGATAAACAAAAGCCCCATGAACCTTTCCTTATCTTTTGAAAGTTTTTCTCCCATATCAGCAACTGTCCCTCGTATAATACGCTGCCTGTCAGGGTGCCCTGCCCAGAAAACCACCGCGCATGGCATATCAGACGGAAATGTTTCCCCAAGGACGGCAAAAAGCTTTTTGGGATTCCGCAACGCCATATACAGGATCATGGTGGGCTGATATTTTCCGAGATCTTTTAAAATTTCGGTATCTTTCATGGCCTGATCCATTAAAAACTTGGGCGCTGTCTGCATGACAAAGCGGGGCCGCATCGCACCCCAGGCCAGGGATAATAACTAGGTCATCCGGATCGAAGCTCTCCACATACCAGTGACTGGGGCCAAAGAGGCAGGGATTACCCGAATCAAGCAGGCCTACATCTTTTCCCTCGGCCAAGAGGAGTTTTATCTGTTCAACGCGCTTGTCCCTTATTCTGAAACGTTCCACCTTAAACCTGGCCGTTTCTTCCTTACTCAGTTTTTGCCGGCTCTTACCCTTGTAGTCCCAAAAGCCTGTCCATGGATCAAATGGGATGGATTTGTTACCGATATACTCAGCAAAAAGCTTCGCATGTTTGTCAGAAGATATGATAACGTCCATACGTTTGATCGTGTTCAGTGCCTGGAGTGTCGCCATCTGAGGTCCGGCAGGGCCGGTCCCGATCACATAGAAATGGCCGCGGCCCCATGCTGCAACTTGAGATGGCGAGAGACACAGGGACAAAGCGACCATAAGCGCTATAACGAAAAAAAATTGTGTTTTTTGTTTCATTGCATAAGTTCCTAAAAAAATTGTTAGACTCATATTTCTATCTCCAAACCATTTGAAGACTCAACTTTCCATCAGTTTCTGTCTCTATTAACAGTATCGACCTATGCCTTCTGTCGGCTGTCTATTTAGCGAACCACGTGTTTTATCATGCCACGTTGAGGCTGTCCCTCAAGGCATCGACCCACGATAATCATTCCAAGCCAGTTCTCTTTCTCGGATTTTATGTCGTCCAAAATAGTACCCAGGGTCCCCTTAACCACCTTCTCTTTTTTCGGGTAACCAGCGTTATAGACGACGGCGACGGGAAGATCGGAAGCATAGTACTTCTTCAACTTAGCAATCAGACTATCTGCATGTTTCAGCGCCATATAGAAAGCCATCGTGATCGGATACTTTGAAAGATCTGCCAGAATATTCTCATTTTCGGGCCTTCCCAACAGAAAGAATGGCGCGGTCAGCATGACAAAGCGGGTGTCATAGGCTGGAATAGAAGATTTCTTCAAGGCCGCCATAGTTGCTTGAAAACAGCCCAGACCCGGGATGATCTCTACCTCGTCTTCCTCAAATCCTTCTATAATCCTGTGTGAGGGACCAAAAATGCCGGGATCTCCGCTGTCTAGGATGGCCACGTTTTTTCCCCTGGCCATTTCGCTTCTGATTTTGACAACAATCTCATCCCAAAACCTGATCCTTTCTTCCTGGCAAGCTTTTTTTTCTCTGGTCCCAAGCTCCTCAATATTCTTCCATTTGTATTTGAATTTACCCCTCCAGGGATTACCAAGAAGTGTTTTTCCTTTCAGATACATGGAAAACCGTTCCGACATGTCATCGGAGCATAATATAACGTCTGCTTCCCTGATACATTCGATAGCTTTGTAAGTTGCATGCTCTGGCCCGGCCGGACCCGTACCGATGACGTAAAACTTGCCTCGGCCCGTCTTTTCCTGATGAGCATGGGTATTTGCATGACAGAAAAAGGAGAGACACAACATCAGTAGTATCCACACGTGTTTCGACTTTATAAATTTGCTGCATTTTATCATATCCACCCTCCTTGAAGGTAATATTGCGTAAGGTCATTGCCGCAATAGCCCGAGCAGGCGGGGCAGGAATGTCCCGCCTGCTGGCTGTGCAAGACTAAAAACACAACGATAGCCGCGTTTTATATTCAATGAACATTCTGAAATTAAAAATTCAGCGTAACTGACATTCCGGCAGTAGTTCCCGGCATGTCATAACCGTAATGCAATTGATATTCCTGATCTGTGACATTGTTCACATAACCTTTCAGCGTAAACTCGCAATCATGTGAAAGCTTGAAGGTATGCTGAGCCCCCACATTAACAATTATTACGTCTTTCATGGTATCATCCTGCTTGCTGTAACGCTCGTCCATATACTTGGCATTAAGATTCACAACTCCGCCTTCCCAGAGCTTATAATTAAGACCCAGGACGACCTTGTTCTTGGGCTGGTTTTGCAGAAGATAGTGGGTATCTTCAGTGTCCATCGGATGGCTATCTGCATTCCAATCCTGATACGTATAGGCCAAATAACCGCTCAGATCCTGCCTGAAGCTCCTCGACAGTTCCAGTTCAACACCGTAAACAATCATATCGATGTTATATACTATGGCTGAAGGAGCGCCGCTAATATAGTTGTGCTGCTGATAGTTGCTGATGTCGGAGTAATAAAAGGCTGCCCTGAATTTTGTATCCTCAAGCACCTCTTTTACTCCACCTATCTCGTATGTCCATGATGTTTCTGTTTTAAAGTCCGGATTTGCTTTTGCATACTCTTCTTCGGACCCGGCCCGGGCCCATCTCCATATATCTCAGATTCATGGCATACGCATTTCGCGACTTACTGAAGCATAGAGGGAAAGACTATCGTCAAATTCATGGTCCAATCGGACTTTTGGACACCATTCTCTCTCTACCCTTCGAGTTTCTTGTGACGGATTACCAAATACGCGTGCTTCACTAGCGAATTCATACCAACGGGTCCCAAAGGTCAGGGTAACGGGATCTGATATAGACCATACATCCTGGATAAAAATGGCGGTAATTGCATAGTAATCTTTATTGTCAGGTATTCCCTGATTCCTGTAATCGCCGCCAATGGATAAGGAGTGGTTGTTGATCAGATCGAAACCCAGATAATCCAGAGCGAAACCACCTGTGTATTCTTTCTTGTAGTTGTGTTTGTCACTTCCGTCTGCATAACGGGAATATCTGTCTCGTGTCGACAATTGTTTATAGACTTGACCGCGGAGTTCTCCTGCAGGGAGCGGCTGTTCTATAAGGAGGTGTTGGTCATTGACGGTTCTTTCCCATTGATTTTTTCCACCAGCATAGGTTTTACCTTCATAATCGTGGGTAAATGTATCAACTTCGCCGGCACGAACAATGGGATAATCTGAATCATAGTTTGATGCCGCGTCATTGGGATCATTTATCACAGCATACCCTGTTACGGTATCCACATGGTCAATACCATAGGTGATAGTTCCCCCTGTGGGAAGATAGAGAGAAAATCGACCATTGAGATTATCTGTGTTGTAATCGTTACCTCTCAGGTACCCATCTCCTTCCCTGTGGGCAGCAGCGAGAGAGTAGCCAATGATTTCAAACATCCCTCCCGTGACATTTGCACTATAGCTCTGGGCACCATAAGGACCGAATCCGGTTTTCACAATGCAGTCAGGTTTAAAATCATCTGTTTTCTTGCCCTTTTTCGTAATAATATTGATGGCGCCACCCATGGAAAAAGGGTACAGAAGCGAATGGCTCCCGCGAATGATCTCAATGGTTTCAACATTATCCAAAGGAACGGAGGTCCAGTCCATCTTGAAGTAACCGTGACTCCCATGGAGCCTCATAGGTCTGCCGTCCATGAATATCTGGTATCGTGACTGGTCCATTCCCCTGATATAAATACCTTCTGACTGATTTGGTGTGACGGAGGATTGAAGCACACTCAATCCCAGCGCTTCACTCAACACGTCCCTGATGGTTTCAACGGAACCAGCTTTCTGAAATTTATCCACATTAATTACCGTAACATCCGGTGTTACGACCATAGACTCATCCTTGAGTGGATGATCTCTGACGATCACTTTGTCAAGTCTATAGACCTGTTTTTCTCCCTTTTTCCCTTCATCCACCTGTGCCGGACAATACTCCACGGCACAAAAGATAAAGACAAAGCTGATCATCATAACCAAAAAAATCTTTGTCATCTTCATTGATTCCCTCCTTATTTTTTACGATTTTTTGTTTGTGAACTCTTTCCTGTTACTATCTTTCACCTCCTTTTTCAGAGGTTCAGAGGTTCAGTATTCGGAGATTCAATGTTCACCGAAAGCCCAGCGATGCAAAGCATCTTAAAACAGTATCTCCAAGTAACTATTTACTCAGAAAACATGTGTCCTGAACCTTGAACCCTGAACCTTGAACCCTGAACCTTGAACCCTGAACCCCAAACCTTGAACCCTTTATTATTCCAGCTCCTTTTGCCCTCGTTTCATGGCTGCTTCATACGGCTTTCCTTCCAGAAAGCGACCAATAAATAACAGACCCATAAATTTTTCCTTGTCTGCCGCAAGCTTATCTCCCATATCAGCCACTGTCCCGCGCACAACACGCTGTCGATCAGGATATCCTGCCCAGTAAACTACAGCACATGGCAT
>JAFDFV010000205.1 GCA_019309665.1 Deltaproteobacteria bacterium
AGGAGATAAACATGTCAAATGGAGTAATTGCAATAACCGAACAATCAGAAGGCGTTTTCCGAAAAGTTGCATACGAGGCTTTAAGTGAGGGTAAACGTTTAGCTGAAAATCTGGATTGTAATCTTACAGCCGTCGTACTGGGATCAGGCATAGAAAATATCTCTAATGAACCCGGAAAATATGGAGCAGACAGAATAATTGTTGTCGATAATCAGGCTTTAAGTGAATATATGACCGATGCATATACTAATGTAGTCGCTGATATTGTAAACAAAGAAAATCCGTCTGTGCTGATTATGGGTGCGTCCTCTCAAGGGAAGGATCTTTCTGCGCGTCTATCCGCGCGTCTCAATGCTCCACTGGCTGTAGATTGTGTGAATATTCGTGTTGAGAATGGAAATATTATTGCTACACGCCCAATGTACGGGGGAAAAATCCTGGCTGATCTGGCACTAGAGGGAAAGCCGCAGATTGTTGCTGTTCGACCGAATGCGATGAGCATTGTTAAATCATCCGGAGCCGGAGAAATAGAGAAACTCGATATAGATGTGGGTAAAACCGATCTGATATTTGTTGAAAAACAATTGGATACAGACAAGGTTGAGCTTACAGAAGCGGATGTAGTTGTATCTGGCGGCAGAGGAATGGGAGGTGCTGATTTTTCTGTGATAGAAGAATTGGCGGAATTGCTGGGTGGCGCTGTGGGTGCGTCGCGATCTGTAGTTGATGAGGGATGGCGAGCTGCTTCAGACCAGATTGGACAAACAGGCAAAGTTGTTTCACCCAATCTTTATATTGCCTGTGGAATATCCGGGGCCATACAGCATCTCGCAGGCATGTCCACATCAAAAGTTATTGTTGCTGTAAACAAGGATGCTGAAGCGCCTATATTTTCAAAGGCTGATTACGGAATTGTCGGCGATTTATTTGAGTATATTCCTTTAATTACGGAAGAGATAAAAAAATTAAAAAAATAAAAGCCGATTGTGTACATAGTATAGAATTTCCATTCATAGTAGGGGCGATCCTTGTGATCGCCCTGATTAGGGCGAATCTTGTATTCGCCCTGATCAGGGCGATCACAAGGATCGCCCCTACTTTTTTCCCATCGTGTTTTAAATGAAGCTGCATTTGGTAAGTTTAGGTTGCGCAAAAAATCTTATTGATAGCGAGGTTATGCTTGGACGTCTTGTTAACGCAGGTTGGGCAATTACAGATGATCCTGCTGAAGCAGAGATAATTATTGTTAATACCTGTAGCTTTATTGAACCGGCAGTCAATGAATCAATAGATACCATCCTTGAGCTGGCAAAGTTTAAAGAGACCGGAACTTGCCGAAACCTCGTCGTTACAGGATGCCTTCCCGAACGTTTCAGAGAAGAAATAGTACATGCCCTGCCTGAGGTTGATATCTTCCTGGGTACAGGTGCTTTTGACAGAATTGTCCAGGCGGTCAATGGTTCTTCAGGCCTTTCAAAATGTTTTCTCCCTGATCCCGATTTATTGACAATGCAGGGTAAAGAAGCGCACAGGGTTCGAAGTTCATCCCATATTGCATATATCAAAATTGCGGAAGGATGCAGCAGGCATTGTACATATTGTATTATTCCCAGGCTGCGGGGGAAATACAGAAGCCGCAATCATGAAGATATTATCGCAGAAGCGCGTTCGCTTGTTCTGTCTGGCGTAAAAGAACTGATAATTGTTGCGCAGGATACAACGAGCTATGGTAAAGATCTGAATATGTCCGTTGATTTAAGCAGACTGCTTGAAAGTATTTCAGATATATCTGATGATGTGTGGATAAGGCTTATGTATGGACATCCGGAAAGCATAGATGAATCAATTATAAAAACTGTTGCGAAATACGATAATATTTGCACTTATTTTGACATTCCGGTACAGCATGTCAGTAGTTCTGTTTTAAAAAGAATGCATAGAAAATATACACGTGATGACTTATACAGGTTGTTTGAAAAGATCAGAGAAACAGCACCTGATTGTGCACTGCGAACAACAGCTATAGTGGGCTTTCCTGGAGAAACAGACAAGGACTTTCAACAGTTGTTTGATTTTGCAGAAGATATTTGTTTCGATCATCTTGGTGTTTTTATATATTCTGATTCTGACGATCTGCCGTCTCACAGACTTTCTAACCATGTTCCGAAAAACACAGCAAAAAAAAGACATGATCGGCTAATGTCTCGCCAGGCAGATATATCTTTGAAAAATAACCAAAAACACATAGGAAGAGTTCTGAACATTCTGGTGGATGAGAAATCAGAAAACAATCTATTTATCGGCCGAACATATTTTCAGGCTCCGGAAGTAGATGGAATTACATATATTAATTCAAATCAGTTACAGCAGGGCAGGTTTGCCGGCATAAAAATTACAGATGCTTTTGAATATGATCTGGTTGGAAAAACAGTGTGAGCGACCTGAAAAATAAAATACTTTCCATGGCAAGTGAAGATCTTGCGGAAATTGAACACGCACTTAAACAGAATTTAAGTCCGTATCTTGATCTGGTTGCAGAAGTGGCAAGTCATATATTATTTTCAGGAGGCAAGAGATTAAGGCCCCTGCTGACGATTCTTTCGGCAAAAATTTGTGGTTATAAAGGAAATATGGATAAAACTTATTCCACAATTTTTGAATATTTACATGCCGCCACCTTGCTGCATGACGATCTTGTTGATGGGGCATCTCTGCGGAGAGGGAAACCTGTGGCGCATTCAATATGGGGAAATCCTATTGCAGTTCTGACGGGAGATTTCCTTTTAGGGCGTTCTCTCTCAATTGCGGCTGAAACCGGGCTTCCCAAGGTAATTAAAATTATTACAAAAATTACCGAGGACATGTCCCAGGGAGAAATACACCAGTTAATTAGAATGGGAAATTTAGACCTTACTGAAGATGAGTATATGGAAATAATCCGGCGCAAGACTGCTGTGCTCATACAAGGAGCATGTTGGACAGGCGCCCTCATTGCAACTGCTTCGGAAAGAGAGGAAACAGCCCTTTCAGAATACGGCTTTAATCTGGGGATTGCTTTTCAGATGGCGGATGATCTGCTTGACTATACATCGGCTACAAGCATTCTTGGGAAGGAGATCGGAACAGACCTGAAAGAAGGAAAACTTACACTTCCTGTAATATACTCTTTAAAAAAAGTTAATCCTGAAGATAGGATTATTATGGAAAAAATAGTTACCGATAAAAATTTTTCTTTTAATGATTTTGAAATATTGATAGGATTATTAGAAAAATGCGGTGGGCTTGAATATACAAAAAAACTTGCATCAAAATATATTGAAAAGGCGAAAAACTCTATTCTATTCTTTGAATCCTCTGAAACAAAAGAGTTACTTTTAAATATAGCAGATTATGCTCTGATTCGTAAGGCTTAATACATGTATCTTTTTTCATTGATTAAAAAATCGTTACTTATAATTTTTATACTTGCAGTTGCCGCAAACTTATCAGCTATTGTTAGTGCTGAGGAAAATGCTTCGGAAAAAATCATTGAGGTAATAGGAACGGGCGCAATTCAAGGTGGTGATGTTGCAAAAGCGAGGGATCGGGCGATTAAAAACAGCCTGGTTTCTGCGGTTGAGTTTGCTGTTGCGGACATTTTGCCCATTGAGTCGATGATACAGAATTTTGAAACATTAAATGAAATTCTCTATGATAACTCTTCAGAATTCGTTGCAGACTACAAAGTCCTTACGGAATTAAAATCCGGAAGAACATACAGAGTACTTGTTCAGGCGACGGTATCAACCTCTGTAATCGAGCAGCAGTTGATGAACGCAGGCATAAAGGTTTGCAAAAAAAACTTGCCTGAAATTCTTTTTTTTATTGCAGAGCAAAATTTTAGCGACATCTCGCCACGTTACTGGTGGTCGGAAGATTTAACTTTTTTTAAAGGTTATACAGAGATTGCCATGACCGAGAAGATGTTGGAAAATGGGTTCTCTGTAATTGATCAAAAAAAGTTAGTATTAAATGAAGAATTTGAAACTTTAAAAGATAAAGCTGATCTCAGCAATCAGGATGCTGTGAGCCTGGGAGCTGTTTTGCAGGCAGATGTGGTAATAGTAGGAAATTCTAAAGCAGATATAGCTCCAAACACTATGGGAGGAGATATAAAATCATTTAAGGCTATTGTGTCGGCCCGTGCATTGCGGACAGACACAGGCGAAGAAATTGCTTCTACCACCCGGACAGTGGTATCGGTTAATAAAGATAATATTGCCGGTGCAAGGGATGCTCTTTCTAATGCAGGATATCTCTCAGGCAGCGACCTGGCTTCACAGATAGCCATGAAATGGCATGAAGAGGTTAAAAAAGCGAAATGAAAGCCGATGAGGCAACAATAGTTGTGGATTTTCAGGGAAATGCAAAGGAGCTTGCAGATGCCTTGATGTTGAAGAATTTTGAATCATTTGGTATTAATATATATGAAATCTCTCAAAGCCATTTAAGAATCAGACTTGTTTCGAGCTAAAATAAATTGACTATAAACATTCCTAATAGTTTAACTGTTATCAGAATACTGCTGACTCCTATTTTTGTTATTTTTCTGCTGAAAGATTTATTATCATTTGCTCTTTTGACCTTTACCATAGCTGCTATAAGCGATGCTTTAGACGGGCTTTTTGCAAGATATTTTAATCAGCATACAGAACTTGGGGCTTACCTTGATCCTATAGCAGATAAGCTCCTTTTAACTTCGGCTTTTGTAAGCCTGGCAATTCTTAAAATAGTACCTGGCTGGCTGACGGTTATTGTAATAAGTCGTGATATTTTGATACTGCTGGGAGTTACTATTTTTGCAATGACTAATATTAATTTTGATGTAAAGCCGAGTATTGCCAGTAAATGTACTACCGTTGCCCAGCTTTCCACAGTCTTTTTAGTCCTTCTCAATCCAAAGTTCCCCGATTTTTATATGATTCAATTGTCACTATACTGGCTCACGGCCGGGCTTACAATAATATCAGGCCTTCATTATATTTACATAGGCATGAATATTATTCAGGATGCTTCAGGAAATAGTCAGGCGCAAAAATAATTCAATGGACGGGGAGCGGCATTTTAGAGGCTAACATGTCAAAGAAGGTGAGAGTTCACGCAATAATAAGCGGCAAGGTTCAAGGAGTTTTTTTTAGAATGGAAACAAAACGCGCGGCAGATAGCTGCGAGGTTTTGGGATGGGTAAGAAACAAAAGAAATGGGACAGTTGAAGCCGTTTTCGAAGGTAATGAAGAAAATGTAAACTCAATTCTTGAATGGTGCAAAAACGGCCCGCGCCTTGCTGATGTTAAGAAAGTGGATATGGATTTGGAAGACTATACAGGTGACTATTATGAGTTTGAACTCAGATACTAAGTTAGTTTCTTGCCGGGCCGGAACTTAACAACATTACATGCTTTGATTTTAATCGGTTCGCCTGTTTGAGGATTACGGCCTTTACGAGCTTTTCTGCGGACTTTTGAAAAAGTTCCGAATCCCACAAGAGTAACCTTACCTTCTTTTTTCTTTAGCGCCTTTGTTACACCATCCATGAAAGAGTTTAGCGCACTTGATGCTGCAACCTTGGAAATACCGGCGTCGTCTGCCATTTTTTCTACTAATTCTGCTTTTGTCATAGTCATTCCCCCTCTTTGTTATTGATTAATAACGATACAACCCCCTCTTTTATCAGCTCCATATAACATGCTGTTTTTTAATGTCAACACAAAACAGCATCATATAAGACTTTTTTGATAATATTTAATGTTAACATGTTATATGGCTATATCTGCAACTAACCCATTTTAAAAAATCTATATTATATGAGCATGACAACAGAAATTTAGAAAAGAGCGTCCACAAACTCTTTTGAATTAAAGTCTTGCAAGTCATCTATGTTTTCGCCAATACCAATATACTTCAGTTGAATTTTGAGAGTG
>JAFDFV010000206.1 GCA_019309665.1 Deltaproteobacteria bacterium
GGTAGTCATAATTAAAGGGCACCCTTTATGGATATTAATAACTAATACAATTAGTTACATACCACAAAGGGCGCTCTTTTCAACACTAAAAACAAAGTAATATGAGTAAAATATTACTATTCATTGCAGCCGATTGAAAAGAAATACGTAAAACCTTAAGCATGCCGGAAATTTATCCAACAGGAAAAATAAACAGATGATTACCGACACAACCTTTTTTACAAATGAACCAGGCTATGCATTGCTTGATCGATTCAAAAAGACTCTGGACCATATCGTGTGTTGAACCGACTCTTGCTGGGAAGCGAATTTCCTATCCTGACATTGGCGTTGAAAAAAGCGCAAAAGAAAATCAATATTTACTTCTTGACGATATGAACTTATAAACTGAGGGGCATTCTATAAATCCCTGATTTTACCAAACAGATAGTGGCTTAATTGCCAGGCATTAATTCACAATGCAAGCTTTGATATTGATATTTTCGTTTGCATCTTATTCAAAGATGATAACAAAGGATACATATGAACACCGACCTATCATTTATTACAAACGAAGAAAATCAAAGCCTTAAAAAGCGGTTTGAAGTCCTTATTAAAGACACTTCATTCTTTGACTGCCTTGTAGGTTACTTCTACTCCAGCGGGTTTCACGTCATCTATCAGTCTTTGGAAAACACGGAAAAGATAAGAATTCTTATTGGAATCAGCACAAGCAGGCAAACTTTTGACTTAATAGAAAAGGCTAATAAACCCAAGCAACAACAAATTGATTTCTCGCATGCTGAAACCAGGCAGAAAGTTGAAAATCTTGTTCAAAAAGAAATGGAGGATTCTGAAGACAATAGAAAAGTTGAAGAAGGCGTAAGTAAATTTATAGAATGGGTTGGAAGCGGCAAGCTGGAATTAAGGGCTTATCCATCACAGAATATACATGCCAAACTCTATATTATGACATTTGCGGAAGGCGACAGGGATGTTGGACGTGTTATTACAGGATCAAGCAATTTTACACAGGCCGGGCTGGTTGACAATCTTGAATTCAACGTAGAACTGAAAAACAGAAGTGACTATGATTTTGCTAAGGATAAATTTGAAAAATTATGGAATAACGCTGTAGATGTCAGCGAAAAGTATGTTCAGACCATTCAGGAAAAGACCTGGCTCAGTCAAAATATCTCACCATACCAGTTATATCTGAAATTTCTCTACGAATATTTCAAAGATGAACTCAGCCAGACAGATGAAGTATTTATTAAGTATCTTCCGCAGGAGTTTAAAAAGCTTGAATATCAGGAGCAGGCGGTCTTAAACGCTAAAAAGATACTTCTTGAATATGGCGGCGTTTTTGTCTCTGATGTTGTGGGTCTGGGAAAAACATACATTTCGGCAATGCTGGCAGGTCAACTGGACGGAAGAACACTTGTTATCGCCCCGCCGGCGCTTCTCGGAAAATCCAATCCCGGCTCCTGGACGAATGTTTTTTCAGACTTCAGAGTCCAGGCAGATTTTGAATCTATCGGCAAGCTGGACCACCTGCTTCACAGAGGAACAGACAAATACACAAATATTATCATAGACGAGGTACACCGTTTCCGAACCGAAACAACAATTTCCTATGAAAAATTAGCGGAAATATGCCGCGGGAAAAGAGTTGTCCTGGTAACTGCAACTCCTTACAACAACACTCCAAAAGATATCCTAAGCCTTCTTAAGCTGTTTCAGAAAGCCAAAAAAAGCACCATTCCCAATCTTCCTGACCTGGAAGCATTCTTTAACGGTCTGAGCAAAAAACTTAAAAAACTGGACCGAAAGAAAGACTATGCCGAATACATAAACACTGTAAGAGCAAACGCGCGGGAAATACGCAATAAAGTTCTTAAATATCTAATGGTGCGCCGCACCAGGACTGAAATTGAAGAATATTTCAGCAAAGACATAAAAGAACAGGGTCTTAAATTTCCGGATGTTAAAAAACCGGAACCACTATTCTATGAACTAAATGACGAAGAAGACAATGTTTTCAATAAAACCATCGACATGATTGCCAATAAATTCAAATATGCACGTTATAAGCCCATGCTCTATTATGAAGGCAAAATTGACCAGCTTGAAAAGCAGTCCCAGGAAAATATGGGTAAATTTATGAAAATCCTGCTTGTCAAACGGCTGGAAAGCAGTTTTTTTGCCTTTAGAAATTCAGTGGACAGATTCCTGCATTCCTATGAAATGTTCATAAAAGAATTTGATAACGGCAATGTTTATGTAAGTAAGAAGCACACAAACAAGATATTTGAACTCCTCGAAAACGATGATGACAAAGCAGTCCAGCGATTAATAGATGAAGGCCGGGCGGAAAAATATAAGAGCAAAGATTTTAGAAAAAAATTAAGAACTGATTTACAATATGACCATGACATCCTGCTGAAAGTTAAAAAGCTCTGGCAGAAGGTAACCCGTGATCCGAAACTCATAAAATTCATAAACGATTTGTCAGAAAATCCAGTCTTAAAAAACAATTATCTTATTATCTTTACGGAATCAAAAGAAACAGCCAATTATCTGTTTAAAAATATAAATGATGAATATCCTGACAAGGTTCTTTTGTTTACAGGTGATTCAGGCGAGTCTGTCCGCGATAAAGTGATTGAAAACTTTGACGCCAGAGCCCGTCACCCCAAAGAAGATTATCGAATACTTGTCTCCACCGAAGTCCTGTCGGAAGGCGTTAACCTGCACCGCGCAAATGTGGTGATTAATTATGATATCCCATGGAACCCGACCAGAATGATGCAGAGAGTGGGGCGTATTAACAGAGTTGATACACCCTTTGACGTAATTCATACCTTCAATTTTTTCCCAACCAAACAATCTAATGACGAGATAAAGCTGAAAGAAGCGGCAGAAGCAAAAATCAATGCCTTTTTAACCCTGCTTGGCGGTGATGCGGAGCTTTTAACCGAAGGAGAGCCCATAGGTTCACATGAGCTGTTTGACCGCTTGACTTCAAAGAAAACTTTGGAAGGCGAGGATGGAGCAGAGGATAGCGAACTCAAATATCTTAATGTTATTAAGGAGATCCGGGAAAAGGAACCAGACCTCTTTGAAAAGATAAAACGGTTGCCCCAAAAAGCACGCACAGCAAAGCTTAACAATGATTTTGCACAGTCGCTTATCACTTACTTCAGGCGTGGAAAACTACAGAAATTTTTTGCGGCACAGGCAGATAAGAAAGCAGCAGAACTCGATTTTATGTCAGCGGCAAAACTGCTTGAAAGCCAGATTGATGAAAAAAGGAAAAAACTTCCTGTAGAGATTTATGATCTCCTGGATAAAAACAAGGAAGCCTTTATAATCGCTACTACCGAAGAAATGATTAAGCCCCAAAAAAGAAGAGGACGCGATAGCGCAGCCAATATACTAAGAATTCTAAAAGCAACCATGAAAAACACACAAAAATTTACTGATGATCAGGAACTTTACCTTAAAAAGGTATTGACCCAGCTCGAAGAAGGCGGACTGCCCAAACAGACAGCAAAAAATACATTAAAAGCCTTAAATGCGCTTAAAAATGAACTGATAAATCCTTTCAAAGTGCTGGCAGTACTACAAACTCATATACCCGAAAGGCTGCTGGAAAGCCATTATGCCGAGCAGAACCCGACAGTATTTGGTAAACGTGAAGTCATACTCTCATTATATTTAGCTGGTGAATAAATATGGATAAACAGCAGGCACAAGAACTTATCAAAGAAACCTTTGAAAGCTCTTTTGATAAAAGCGGTTTTACCAACTTCATCAAAAACCTTCTTAACAGAATTGATGACGCGCCTTTTATCTACCAGGGGAATTACATCCCGGATGCCTATAAACAATACATAAAAAAACTGGAGCGTATCGGCAAGTTCAGCGACGGGGAAAACCGCATTGATATCCTTATAATAACCCTCCAGAAAGATACATCACTTGAACGCGCCCGCACCATGCAGAGAAATTTTATTGCCTGGTACTTAAACGGCAGCCGGGGCGGGAAGTTGAAAGAAGCCGCGCTTGCCGCCTTTGTATCTCCGGGCAAAGAGGACTGGCGGTTCTCGCTGGTAAAGATGGATTATAAGTTTGAGCAGACGAAATCCGGCAGGATGAAGGTGAAAGAGGAGTTTACCCCTGCACGGCGCTGGTCGTTCCTCGTAGGCACCAATGAAAAAAGTCACACCGCCCAAAGCCGTCTTGTCGATATCCTGGCAAACGATAAACATGACCCAACCATAGAAGAAATCGAAAAAGCCTTTGATATTGAAACTGTTACCAAAGAGTTTTTTCTCAAATACCGTGAGCTTTTCCTGCACACCAAGG
>JAFDFV010000207.1 GCA_019309665.1 Deltaproteobacteria bacterium
CGTAAGACAAACTATTCCAACTTTAGTATCTTTAAGCTGATCACTAATCTCGTTAAACCACAGTGAACCTTTATCAATATCTTTTGATGAAATCCAAGGTTGAGATGCTTGCAAGGTACATTTTATCCAGTCATTCAAAATTTCAGCACATTCCTTGCTCAAACTTTTTGACCAACTAATAAATACTTTCATCTGTTATTCCTTTTAGTTGTACCTAACAAATTAAATGTAAGTTAAGAAATAAATCAATGATATTGGATATCAATATATTATTTCCTGGTTTTTAATTGTATGCTATATATCATTGTTTTTAATGAAAAAGCAAGAATTATGTCATCCCCAAGAACCCCACATCTCTGCTTGAGAATAGTATAACAGTTCAATAAATTTGGGCAATTTCCGGAAACTGTGATTTTTCGTCATTGTGCGGAGCATCAGCAACGAAGCCCCGCCACGGCGGGGCTTCGCTTCGCTCGCAATGACAATGCCGGGGTTTTTCAAAGGTCTTGATGCATGACACGACAATAAGAAACAGTTGATAATGAAAACCCGCCATGTCACTATTAAGACAAACAAACTACAGGGAGACTTGGAATGGATTATGAAACTTCGGATCTATCGAACGCTTTCCAGGAACTGGGAAGTTCAACTTCCGGTCTGACAGAAGAAGAAGCAGAAAACCGGTTGGAAAAATACGGATTTAACGAACTCGAGGAAAAAAGAAAAATAACAGCCCTTAAGATTTTAGTACGGCAGTTCGCAAACTTCATAGTCTGGGTTTTGTTTGCAGCAGCCATGATCTCTCTGATCGTGGGCGAGGAACTCAATTTCTGGGTCATTTCTTCCATCATAGGGTTTGTCATAGCGCTGGGTTCTGTTCAGGAATACAAAGCAGAAAAAGCGATGGAAGCCCTCAAAAAAATCGTGGAGCCGACAGCCACGGTCTTAAAAGATGGTAAGGTACGGGAAATAATGACAAGAATGGTGGTGCCGGGCGATATCTTGTTGCTGGAATCAGGGGACAAGATCCCTGCGGATGCCAAGATCTTCGAAGTGGTCGGTCTGAAAGTGGATGAATCTGCACTGACCGGTGAAAGCGTATCTGTTGAGAAGAAAAAAGGCGACCTGATTTTTGCAGGAACGCAGATTGTTCACGGAAAATGTGAGGCTCTGGTAATAGCAACAGGCATGCAAACAAAGTTAGGAAAGATCGCAGGAATGATCCAGGAAGCCGATGAGCAGACCCCGCTTCAGGTAAAGATGGCGCAGCTTGCAAAGGGTCTGGCAATCATCGCTCTGGTAGCCTGTGCGCTTACCTTTACGTTAGGACTGCTAACAGGCGCCCCTCTGGAAGGAATGTTGCTGATAGCTTTAGCCCTGGCTGTTGCGGCAATTCCCGAAGGTCTGCCTCTGACCCTGACCCTGACCCTTGCCTATGGTATGCACCGCATGGCAGGTCATAATGCACTGATCAGGAAGATGTTAGGTGTCGAGACGTTAGGGTCGACCACGGTGATCTGTACGGATAAAACAGGCACCTTGACCAAAAATGAAATGACAGTAGAAAAGATTTTTGTTGACGGCGGTTTTATAGATACAACCGGTGTGGGGTATGAGCCGGATGGGGATTTTTATGCGGATGGTGAAAAGATCGATGTTGTAGAAAGTGATAACCTTGCCATGCTGTTAAAGGCTGCTGTTCTATGCAATAATGCCGTTCTTGAAAAGAGGGGAGGGAACTGGGAAGTCGTCGGTGATCCGACAGAAGTATCCTTGATCGTTGCAGCAGCAAAAGCCGGTCTATGGGCAGATGATCTTAAGGATGAATACCAGAAAATAGAGGAAATAGTCTTTACTTCCGAAAGAAAACAGATGACAACAGTCCACAAGAAAGGCTCTGAGCTCATAGCGTTCACCAAAGGCGCTCCTGAAGTTATTTTGAAAAAATGTAAATTTATTGCAAAAAAAGACGGAATAGAAAAACTTGATGCTAATGAGATTGCCGGCATCCTGGAAGCAAACAGCAGTCTTGCAAGTTCCGCATTCCGCGTTCTCGGAGTTGCTTACAGGACTGTTTCCGAACCACTGACTCCTGAAAACATTGAAAAGGATCCGATCTTTTTGGGATTGATCGCCATGATAGACCCGCCGCGAAAAGAGGTAAAAAAAGCGATCAGCGCCTGTAAAAAAGCCGGAATAAAGGTCGTGATGATAACCGGTGACAATGAAGAAACAGCAAAAGCGGTAGCAAGGAAGGTCGGTTTATTTGATGAGGATCAGAAATTTGATGATATCGCAGATGAAAAACTCAGAAGAATAACCAAGGATGGAGCCATCACCGGAAGCGAACTGGATGAGCTTGATGAGGGAGAGTTTAAGAGAATCGTTGAAACCATAAACATCTACGCAAGAACGATGCCTGAGCAGAAATTAAGGATCGTCATGGCTTTGCAGGATAAAGGTCATATCGTTGCCATGACAGGTGATGGTGTCAATGATGCTCCTGCCCTGAAGAAAGCGGATATCGGAATAGCGATGGGTATTAAAGGAACAGATGTGGCAAGGGAATCCAGTGTCATGGTACTGCAGGATGATAATTTTGCAACGATCGTTGAAGCAGTGAAGCAGGGAAGAACTATTTATGAAAATATAGAAAAATTTACCTGTTATCTGATTTCAAGAAATTTTACCGAAGTGATCCTCATTCTTTTGGGGATAACATTACTCGGTTTTGAATTTCTTCCTTTGCTGGCATTGCAAATTTTATTTATCAACATGTTTGATGAGATCATGCCGGCCATAGGCCTGGGGTTAGATCCGATACAAGAAGGGATCATGTCTAAAAATCCAAGAAACCCTGAGGAGCGAATCCTGAAAAAACGAAACCTGATCCTGATTGTCAGTATAGCTGCAATCATGGCTTCGGCATCATTTCTTGTATTTATTCTAAATAACCCGGAACTCGATATCGGGAAAGCAAGGACACTGACATTTGCCGCTATTGTCAGCATGATATTGTTCATTCCCTTTGCTTTCAGGTCCCTGGAAGAGCCCATCTATAAAATAGGTATTTTAACAAACAAACTGCTCATGGTCGGTGTGCTTGCTACTTTCTTGTTGACATTAGGTGTTATGTACATTCCTTTTTTCCAGAAGATCTTCGAGTTCACAACACTGAGTCCGGCAGACTGGATCATTCCACTATCTGCGGCACTGGTTGCTCTGATCTTTGCTGAATTCATAAAAATGATAACCAGGAATATATAGATTTTCAGATAATTAATTTACAAGGATAGAAGGAAAAATCTGAGTAAGTAGTACTGATTTGTACGTCGTCGAAGATTTCGACACTTGAAGGATAACCCATAAACCCCGGCTTAACCAGGTGCCAATGAAGCGTAGCGGATTTGGCAGTCCAGGTTGAAGCCGTTAAGCGATCTATCTGGTTTACCCTTGGTCATATTTTGTCATGAACTGAATAGCTGTGCCCCGATCCCAGGTTCGAGGTCAATAGCAGGACTGCCTGGGGAGTCTGCCCCGCACGTCGCGGAACGGATAGAAATGCGATGGGCGTCTGCGCAACACCCTGTTCCTCTTGTCATTTGACGTATTGCTCCTTGATTCTATCAAACTTCATAGCGGACAGGTCAATCGTAACATAGGTGAACGCATTAAGTTGACCGGGTTGAATGCATATCGTCCTGCCGAGTTTTGCATGCCATCGTCCTGTAACTTCAGGAGATTCATGGATATGACCATGGAGCGAAAGCTTTGGCTGATATTTCTCCAAAAAGTTGCAAATCGCCTTTGACCCTACTTCTGCGCCGTGATAACATTTATCCAGTCCCAGCATGTATGGGGGCATGTGGATTGCGTACACGCTCTTTGACATATCCTCAGGGCGCACCAATTGATTAAGCTCCTCCTCTATCGTTGGGAGTGTTTTTGCATGGGCAAACCAGTCATCTATTTCCTGCCATCCATCTGAAGTAGATAACAGTCCTTTTCCGAACTGCTCCTGGAATATATAATCATCTGTGTCCATTCTGCATCTGTCCTTGAGCCGGAATGGATAATCAACTACCCAGTTCATGCCTATGAATTCGTAACCCCCGACTTCAAATTTGCGTTGAGCCAGGCAGACTACAAAGGAATACTTATTACAAGTTTCCTCAAAGAGTTGATCGAAGATTCTAAGGTCGTCGTTTCCCAGGTAGCAGAGATAATAAATTCCGGCAGAGTTGAATCGAGCAAAGTGATTGTCAAGGTAGTTGGTAATGAATTCGCCCTGTCTAAATAGTTCATTATTCTTGGGCAGCATATCGCCGCCATTGATGACTACATTT
>JAFDFV010000208.1 GCA_019309665.1 Deltaproteobacteria bacterium
TATAACAATCCCTTCACACGAATTTCATATTCAGTGTCTATAATTCTACATAGCGTCTGAACGAAAACCCCTTTTTTCCGTTCAGGCACGAACTAATCAAATTCTAACTCATTAGTAATCAACCTTTAATAAAGATTTACGATAAAGGTTCAATTTTAAATATTAAGACAAACGTAACAGTTCACGGTTTACGGTTGATCAAAACATAAAACTGTTAACTGTAAACCGACAACAGTGAACTGTTACAGACAAACAAAAGAGGACAAACGAGTTATGAAATATCATATAGTAAAGGACGACGATTTTTTTATTGTAAAAATCTCAGGTCAACCCAAACAGAATGAGGCCCTTCAGGTCAAAAGTATCCTTTCCTCTTATCTCAAGGAAAGAGGCATAAGGGTAATTATGGATTTCAAGGAGTTAGAGAAGTTTGAACCAATCACCCTTCTGGGAGTTTTAAACGGTATGAGAAAGGAGATTGACCTTCTCGGAGGATGCTTAAAGCTATGTTCCTTGAAGCTGGAAATACTAAACTATTTTAAGGAAAATCGCATGGATCAGTTCTTTAAGATTTATGAGGATGAAGAAGGCGCAAAAAAGAGTGAATGGAGAAATTATGGTAAAAGATGACCTGATAATAGAATTGCAGCCCAACATTTTCCGGCTCAAGGGAGAGGATACCAGCAGCCACAGCTACCTGATCAGGGGAGATTATAAGAATGTTCTCATTGATTCAGGAGTGGATAAAAATTTCTCAAAATTGCAAAAATCCTTGCTTACACTGGGACTCAAGATCAGAGATATAGATATAGTAATCAATACCCACGAACATTTTGACCATATTGGAGCCAATCGTTATTTCCAGGATTATTCCCTGATTGCCGCCCATCGCTTTGCTGCTACCAAGATTACCGTAGAAGATAGATACGTTACCATGTATAAATCCGGCGATCTCAACGAGCCATCTCTTAAAGTTCATCTCTGGCTGGAAAACAGATTTCGATTTGATCTCGGGAACTACATCCTGGAAGTAGTGCATACACCCGGGCATACTTCCGGTTCAATTTGCATTTATGAATTTACCCGAAAGATCCTTTTTACAGGGGATACTCTATTTGCCGGAGGCACACTTTCCTATATTGGCGAGTCTGGAAGTGTTGGCGATTATATCAATTCAATCAATCTGTTGGAGACAAGAAAAATAAACGAACTCTATCCAGGACACGGGAGGATTTCAAACACCCCGGAAGAGGATATGCAAAAGGCCATTCTGAATGCCAGGGCGCTTTTGAGGGACGAAGAGGGCGTAGAGATTACCGATTTCAGGGAGGTCCCTTAGATTTTACCGGACATTTGCTACCGCCAGGCTGATCAACTTGTGTATGACTATCACACACCTCATGTCAAATAATGTACCCACGGTAGAGTTGACATTCACCCTCGTCACCCACTTTCTCCCTTTTCTTAAATTTCTCCGTTTAAAACTTTTCGAAACACTTTTATTCTCGATGCCTGTCTTTTTCAACTTAGGTTTAACCAAAATCTAACACAATTGTCATTTTGTTCTAACAGATAGATATAAGAATCGCCGATAACTCAAGATTAAATTCTATCCGAGAATGGGTGGAAAAAAATTTTAACAGGAGGAAACAGATGAAAAGATTACACTTAAGTCTATTGCTTTGTTTGAGTTTTGTGCTTTTGACCGGGGTCCAGGCCAGGGGAGGTGACCTGGCGGACATCCTGGAGCAAAAAGGACTTATTACCGAGGAAGAAGCAAGAGAAGCAAGAGAAGCAAGAGAAGATCAGGCGAAAGGAAAAACTTTTAAACTTTTAGAAAAAATAGATTTCAAAGGGGACCTGAGGCTGCGCCATGATACTCAATGGAGGGATGAAACAGATACCACAAAGGTTGGGGTCAGGCTGGTTTCAGGATCAGGATTTCAGAATACTACAAACCAGAGTTTTGATGGACATGCTCGAGGCAAGGAGATTTTTATCGACAGAGCATACGCGTCCTGGCAGCCATTTGATTTTTTAAAAATTATTGGTGGAAAACACAAAAATCCTTTGTTTACTACCCCTCTGGTCTGGGATCCTGATGTCAATTCGGAAGGAATTTCCGAAAGCCTCAATTTTGACATTACAGACAGTATCAGCATCTTTTCCAATCTGGGCCAGTGGTTTATTGAGGAATTAAAGATAAAGGACAGCGATAGAGATCCGACCCTGCTTGTGTTTCAATTAGGCACTCAGATCAAACCATCCAAAAACATAAAATTTGAGTTAGCAGGCACCTATTACGATTTTAAGAACCTGGATGAACTTGATTGGGACAACGACGGCTCACTGAGTGATACAGACACGTTTTTAGGATACAACAACAAGTACGGCCAGCAGATGATTTTTGACAATGACGAGAAACTTCTCAATGAATTCCAATGCTGGGAATTTTTGGCGAAAGTCAAGATAAAAGATGTCCTGCCTGTGCCATTTTCCATATTCGGAAACTACATTATAAATGTAGGCGCTGATATTGATGAACTCATGGAAAAAGGGGTTGATCCAGGAGATAGCGACCCTGCGGATCTCGCCGGCTATGGGAGCGATGATCGTGATACAGGCTGGCTTATAGGCTTATCTGTTGGAAACAAAAAGAAAAAAGGGGATTGGTACGCAAAATACCATTACCAGGTATTGGAGGATTATGCATTTCCGGCTGTATTTGTCGATTCTGACTTTCACGGCGGAGGAACCAATAACAAAGGACATTATGTTCATGGCAGGTATTTTCTTGCCGATAATATTCAGGCCAGAGCAACCGGTTTTTTTACCGAACGTGACGATGAAATCAAGGATGGGAAAAAGGACGAGGATCGCGTGCAGTTGGATATAGTCATTAACTTTTAAGCAACCAAATCAGCCATACTAACGGAAATCTTATTATATTCTAACAATAAACTAACAATTAAGCTTTATGATGAAAAAATTAAAAACAGAGGAGGAAATATGAAAAAGATAAACTCTATTATTGTAATGGCGATTGCCGGCTTGTTTTTTATTGCTACAAATCCTGCACAGGCCGGGAATCTTGTAATTAAGGGCTCAACCACGGTTTTGCCGATTGCCCAGAAAGCTGTTGAAGCCTATATGAAAGAGAACCCTGATATAAAAATATCTCTTTCCGGCGGTGGTTCAAGCAACGGAATAAAGGCGCTTATTGATGGGAGCACGGATATTGCAACTACCTCACGTTTTATCAAGGATAAAGAGGTAAAGTTGGCTGTTGAGAAAAATGTGTTTCCTGTTGCTTTTGCCATAGCCTATGACAGCATCATTCCTGTCGTACATCCCAGCAATAATATTAACAACCTTACTCTTGATCAGCTTAAAGCCATTTACAAGGGCGAGATAAAAAACTGGAAAGAGTTGGGAGGTCCTGACTTGCAGATTGTTATTAACTCTCGCGATACTTCATCAGGCACTTTTGAAACCTGGGAAAAGAAAGTAATGAAAAAAGAAAGAATTACTCCCAGGGCTCAGGTCATGGCTTCTAACGGGGCAATAGTCCAGGCTGTTTCAAACAATAAATATGCCATGGGATATGTTGGTATTGGTTATTTATCCCCAGGCGTAAAGGCGCTTAGAGTAAATGGAATTAAAGGAACAGAAGAGACAACTTTGAACGGGTCATTTCCAATAAGCAGACCTCTCTTCATGTTTACTAATGGCTGGCCAAAAGGCGAAACACTTGACTTTATTAATTATGTTATTAACCCCCAAAAGGGCCAAAACCACGTTGCCGCCAGTGGTTATGTCCGCTTGTATTAACAATAAGTTCACGGTTCACGGTTCACGGTTAGAGAGCGATCAAGATGCCTCGTTCCCATACTCCAGCGTGGGAACGAGAAAAAAAATTCAATGCTGCAAGAGTTATCCACTCCTTCCGCATTGATGGTTTAAGCCCCTTTGGTTTTGTTGAGTTTCCGTTCAGGCACTATATAAAATGGCAGAATTCCTTAACTTTAGGCACTTTAACATACTTTAGGCACTTTAGCTTCAGCAATAGGGAAATCGAGATGTCCAATAAACGCCGGATAACAGAGCGAACTATGCATACACTCTTTTTTGTTGTAGCATCAGCTTCGATAGTGATTCTTTTCATGATTATGGTTTTTCTTTTCATGGAAGGAATGCCAATTTTTAATGAAGTTTCTGTTAAAGATTTTATTTTCGGAAAATACTGGTATCCCACTTCAGAACCCCCGGATTTTGGAATTCTGTCACTTATTGTAGCATCATTGTCAGTTACTTTGTTATCTGCCCTAATATCAATTCCACTCGGGATACTCACTGCAATCTATATTGCAGAGATAGCATCAAAAAAAGTCAGCGAGATTATCAAGCCCATGGTTGAGCTTTTAGCGGCTCTTCCATCCGTTGTTATTGGTTTTTTTGGGATGGTTCTTGTAGCGCCTTTTTTACAGAATGTTTTTAATATCCCAACTGGTTTGAACCTTTTTAACGCGTCATTAATGCTGGCTTTTATGTCTATCCCTACTATTTGCAGTATTTCTGAGGATGCAATTCACAGTGTTCCGAATTCTCTTAGAGAAGCCTCTTTGGCATTGGGCGCAACACATTTGGAGACTATTTTAAAGGTTATTCTTCCTGCCTCTCTTTCAGGTATCAGCACGGCAGTAATTCTGGGTATGTCCAGGGCTATTGGTGAGACTATGGTAGTGCTTATGGTAGCGGGAGGGGCCGCTTTTATACCGGAATCTATATTTGATCCGGTAAGGCCGATGCCGGCCAGCATTGCCTCAGAGATGGCGGAAGCCCCATTCCGCAGCGCTCATTATCATGCTCTCTTTGCAACAGGGATAGTACTTTTTATTTTCACGCTTCTTTTCAATATTGTAGCAGATCATATTGCTTATAAATATAAACAGGTAGGAGAGGCAACGCTTTAACCCGTATTTCTCATGAACAACTCATAAAACAATGCATAATATAATTGTATTATTGAAAGTTATAACTACCTTTGTCTGCTGAGCTGTTTAACGCTATGTTTATGGAATTTATAACAAATTTCTTTATGATTTGTTCACCCTTCGGGCAAGCCGATTTCACCGCATCCGCTGTGTTGCAGGCCATTCGCAGTGAAGCGCCACGGCTTCATGGCCTGCGCCTTGCGTATGCGGCAAACTCGGCTTGTGAGAAACACGGGTTAATAAATTAAAAGGTGGCTAAAATGTCTGTATCTGTGTCCTCTCTGCAACGCCGCAGAAACTTTTTGCAGAAAATTGTGTTCAATGTTTTTCGTCTTGCAGCTTTAATTAACGGGCTTGCGTTGTTTATTATTGTATATTTTATGATTGCTAATGGATGGAAAGCCATAAACTGGACATTTTTAACACAGCCGCCTGTTGATTCAATGACAAAGGGCGGCATCCTTCCATGTATTGTGGGAACTTTGTGTCTTAGCATAGGAGCCATATTGATTGCTATGCCCATTGGCGTTGCTTCTGCAATATACTTAAATGAATATGCCGGTCATGGTCGTGTAATAAGATTGATAAAACTCGGAATAAATAATTTGGCGGGTGTTCCATCAATAGTATTTGGTCTATTCGGTCTGGCGGTTTTTGTTGTCTGGCTAAAAATGGGAGTAAGTATAATTGCAGGGTCGCTTACTTTAGGAGCGATGACATTACCTGTTATGATAGGGTCAACCGAAGAAGCATTACGTGCTGTGCCTGATACTTATAGAGAAGCTTCGCTTGGACTTGGCGCTACTAAATGGCAGACGATTTACCGTGTTGTATTGCCAACGGCTTTGCCGGGAATACTTACAGGAACTATTCTGGGAATTAGCAGGGCAGCAGGAGAAACAGCTCCTATTATGTTTACTGCCGCGGTGTTCTTTACACCCAGTTTGCCGGTATCTATATTTGATGAAGTAATGGCATTGCCATACCATATTTATGTTCTTGCTACAGCCGGGACAGAGATCGAAGCAACGCGTCATCTGCAATACGGTACAGCACTCGTGCTGATCGCAATAATTTATCGTTTCCGTCTCAGAAAGCGTATGCAGTAATAAGAGTGTCTAAAGTGTACTAAAGTGCCTAAAATGCCTAAAGTTAAGGAATTCTGCTATTTTATATGGGTTTTCTCATTCCCACGCTGGAGCATTGGAACTATGCAGAACTAACCCATTATAAAAAGTGTAAACCGGAAAATGAAGGATTAGAGCGATTGCAAATCCTTGTAGCTTTTTATCAATCAGCACGCCGAAGGCGTACCACAACTTTAGGCACTTTAGCTCACTTTAGGCATTTTAGGCACTTAACAGTGTGTCAAGGTACTTTTGGACTAATATAAACAAGCCACCCCTTTTGGGGAAAGTGTTACGTATAAGGAAGCTCTGTGGATAAACCTGTAAAAATAGAAGTAAAAAATCTGAATTTTTATTATGGTGAGTTTCAAGCGCTGCAGGATAATTCTCTTAATTTTCATATAAATGAGGTGTCTGCTCTTATTGGGCCGTCAGGCTGCGGTAAAAGTACTTTTTTGCGCTGTTTGAACCGGATGAACGATTTGATTTCAATAAGCAGAGTGGAAGGTAATATTCTATTAGACGGCCTCGATATTTATGATCCTTCAGTTGACGTGGTAATGCTTAGAAGCCGGATCGGCATGGTATTCCAAAAGCCGAATCCCTTTCCTAAAACAATTTTTGAGAATGTGGCTTATGGCCTGAGAGTTAAAGGTATTAAAGATAAGGCTTTTATTGAACAACGTGTAGGGGAGAGTCTTAAGCTGGCGGCTATCTGGGATGAAGTTAAAGATAGAATGCATGAGTCGGCCCTTGGGCTTTCAGGAGGACAGCAACAGCGGCTGTGTATAGCCAGGGCACTGGCGGTGGAACCCGAAATATTGCTAATGGATGAACCTTGCTCGGCTCTTGATCCTATTGCTACGCAAAAAATAGAAGAATTAATTTATCAATTAAAAAAATCGTTTACCATTATAATTGTAACTCATAACATGCAGCAGGCGGCCAGAGTTTCAGATATTACTGCTTTTTTTTATATGGGAAAGCTAATAGAGGCAGGTAAGACAGATACCATTTTTACCAGGCCCAATCTAAAACAGACGCAAGATTATATAACAGGCCGTTTTGGATAAGCAGAAATTTATTCGATCACACCTGAAGCTCACCTGCAGCCGGTTAATATTACCAGAAATTTGAAAACTCAATTATGAGATTAACCTGAGGCAGCGGACAATTAAATTTAAGAACGTCTGAAACTCGCGCATAAGTGAGCCTAAAGAAAAAAGAGTATTAATATCACTTAGAAAAATTGATCTTTATGACTTGAATTTATCCTTTTAACAAGAATATACAAAAGCGCCTCTTTTTTCTTAATGCTCACTAATACGCTCAAACAGTCAGCCGTTTTAAATTTAAGTGCCCGCCACCTCTAATTGTTAACAAGTTGCTTTTGAGTTTTCAAATTTCTGATTACATAAAAATGAGTTTGTAAATTTCTGATAAAGGAAAGATAAATGTTATGGCTAAACATTTTTTTAGAGAACTTGAAAAAATAAAAAAAAGAATTCTTTCTCTTGGCGCTATGGTGGAGGAACGTGTTCGTATGGTAATAAAGGCTTTAGAGACAAGAGATGGTGATGCTGCAAAAAAAATTATAATTTCAGACCATGAGATCGATGAGATGGAAGTAGAAATAGAAGAAGAATGCCTGAAAATTTTGGCCTTGTATCAGCCTGTTGCTATTGATCTGAGATTTCTTACCGCGGTAATTAAGATAAATAATGATCTGGAAAGGGTTGCTGATGAGGCGGTGAACATCGCAGAACGGATACAGGTTATTGCCAAACGGCAAAGGCTTGATGTCCCTTTCAATCATTCTCTGATGGCTGAAAAAAGCGAATTCATGCTCAAGAAGAGCCTGGATGCATTTGTGAACATGAACGTGGACATCGCTTTGCGTGTTTGCACCTTAGACGATGAGGTAGATAATATGATGAATGAAGCCTATGACGTGGTCAAACATGCTATTGGCGAGCACCCCGATCGTGTGAGTTATCTGATTAACCTGCTTTTGGTTTCCCGCCACCTTGAGCGGATA
>JAFDFV010000209.1 GCA_019309665.1 Deltaproteobacteria bacterium
AACCTTGTCTTCCAGGCCGGCTTTTTTTGCCGCTTTTATTACCAGATCAGCAGCTTTGATCGAATCAAGGTTCAGATCATCCAGCAACCGCATTTCAGGCGTCAGGCTATCAATAGGGTAACCTGTAATATCTTTGGTTACAGAAAAGAGAACCGATTCCATCTCTTCTCTTGTAACGGTCTTTGATTTCAGAGCCGGAGTCCTGACATCATGGGTTTTGGTCTCAGTTTCTCTTTTCTTATCCATAAACGGGGCCGAGTACTTCATATCCGCCTGGATAAACTCAGCTAAAAACGGGCCGCGAGCCTCTATGTAAGCCTCAAGTTCATTGCCGGAAAGATTGACAAGGCCGGAGAGCATATCTTGCGCCTTTTCCGGCAGGGAATGCTGAATAGATGCCTCGGCGGCAATGGAAAGGTCAAAGGGGCGTTCACACGGGTTCTGAATGAACAGGCGTTCAGAAGGCGGAATAAACGGGCGGATCAGCCTTTTTTCGTACAACCTGTGCCAATCAATGTCAATGCCGCGGATAAAGAGGGAGGCAAGCACCCTGTTCATATCCTTGTCCACGAACGGCGATGATTCTATTGGTATGCATACATGACCGCTGTCGCCCATAATATCGTTTGCCAGGCCTGAAAGGACGCGCACAGTTCTTGGCCATTGACCTGATCATATTTATAAAATTTACCTGTGAGAGAATCTGGCCGGCAAAGTGTTTCCGGAGTGATATTCCCTGTTTTACCTCTTCCCCGTCAGTGCTGGAAAAAAGTCTGGTCTGGATAACAGCGAGTTTTTCGGGAAGAAATTCGATATCTTCCATAACCTTGACAGCATGGGAAGCAAGTTCGGAGTGAAAGGCATTGGAGACCCTCAAGCGCTTGGCCATGATTCCTTGTTTAGCTGCTATTTTTATGGCCATTTCCAGCGCGGTCAGTTCCCCTGACAGAACGATTTGCTGCGGGCTGTTTATATTTGCGAGGACTATATAACCCGCGGTCTGTTTGAGGATGCCTTTTGCCTCTTCTTCAGAGCATCGCAGGCTTACCATTCCTCCTTTTTGATCTCCCGAGACCGTCATGGCACGCCCCCTTGCAGCCGCAAGACGAATCAGATTCTGAAAATCAAATGCGCCTGCGGCATGAAATGCGGTCAATTCTCCCAGGCTGTGCCCACCCATAGCGACAGGGGTTACCCCAAGTTTTTGAAGGAATTGAAACCAGAGCAGCGAAGTTAGACAGATGGCAGGTTGGGCATTTTCGGTCTGCGAGAGGTCGTGAAACCATGCTTTAACATCCTCCGGTCCTCCAGCTCGATCAAGTGGAGGATAGATAAGCCGGCGACTCTATCCCTTGCCCACTGGAAACGCTCTACAAGCACTCGAGCCATGTTGAGCTTTTGAGAGCCCTGCCCTGGAAAAAGCATTCCCACCCTTGTCCCGGCAAGCCGGTTGCTCAACCATACCATCTGTCCGGGATCATTGAGCATTTTTCCACTTGCAGGCGGTCTCTCTTTGATCATCAATGCAAGTTGTTCAAGCAGTTTTGTCAATTCGTCCGGTTGGCCGGTTATGACAGCGGATCGAACACAGGCCTTCCTGTATGACTCGTGTCCGAGCTTGGCAGCGAGATCTGTGAGTTCGGCAATACTTATTCCCTTTGAGATCTTGACAAGGTCGTTGACCTTTTCATAAAGTTCATCCATAGTCTCGGCGGTCAATACGAAAATCTCTGTTTCCTGATTCGAAACCATCATAGTTCGCTCATCCATGGACGGCTCGAGAAGGTCACTGGGAGGATCGCCGGATTCCAGGGTTATGTGGCAGTTGATCCCGCCAAATCCCATAGCCGAGACACCTGCCCGCAATATTTCCGTGGGTTTGCGTTGCTCGCCCTGAAGAATAGGGTAAAGTGAATGCACCAACGTGTTAAAAAGAGGATGCGGATCCCTGCACGCGGCCGTTGGTGAAAGAATACGGCGGTTCACTCCCATGACTGCCTTGATGAATCCACCAGCTCCAGAGGCGGCCTTTGTGTGTCCGATGATCGATTTTAATGATGTAATACCGCAGGATCGTTCTGATTTTTTTTGGGAGACCCTGACATCTTTCATGGCTAAAGCAATGCCCTCTAATTCGATTCGATCTCCAATTGCTGTCCCTGTTCCATGCCCCTCCAGAAAATTTATATCTTCAATCCCGTAAGGAGCACGGGCGTATGCTCTTTTTAATGCTCTGGCCTGCCCCGTGGCGTTTGGCGCTGTGATAGCAGTTCCTCTGCCGTCCGAAGATATGCCCCAGCCATGGAGTATTGCGTAGATGTAATTTTTATCCATCCTGGCATCATCTAAACGTTTAAGGACAACGAAGCCACAACCCTCGCCCGGGATAAATCCGCTGGCGCGGCGGTCATACACAGTCATATCATCCTTAGTCAGCGCTCCGGTCCTGGCAAACCCTACAAGCTCAAAAGGATCAAGGCTGATATCGACTCCTCCCGCTATAGCCAGATTCAGATCTTTATTCATTAATCCTGTGGCTGCAGTGGCAACTGCAATAAGGGAAGATGAGCACGCCCCGTCAACAGTGTATCCTCCTCCACAAAGGTTCAGGAAGTTGCAGATACGTCCCGCGATGGTGTTTGAAAGTCCGCCGGCCAATGTGTCTTCGTTCACAGATGGGAAAACAGATTTATAGTAGTCTTTCAGTGTTGTCTCAATTTCCGCTGCCTGATTGTCGGAAAGATTCCTTGACCTGGCTGCGGCCCGGAATGCGCGCCGGATATATGGCCATCGCAGCCGCATGGTATTAGAACGGGTCATCTCGCCGGTCAGGCTGTTTCCCACTATTACTCCCGTGTGCTCACCAGGCAGCTCATCGTGGGAGTAACCAGCGTCTGCAACCGCTTCGATTGCTGTTTCCAATGCGAGCCAGTGCACAATATCTGTATTCTGGAAGGTAGTGTAAGGGATGCGCCTTGACGCCCAGTCAAAACTGAATCCGTCGATTACAGCGGCACGTGAGATATAGGTCTTGTCCGACTCGCCGCAGTCCGGATTGTAATAATCGGCTATGGGTAAACGCTGGTCTGGAAGTTGCCTGAACTGGCGGCGGCGTGCCAGGATGTTCTCCCATAGCTGCCGCGGATTGCGGGCGTCCGGATACCAGCAGGCCATCCCGATTACAGCGATTGGAGTGGTTAATGATTTATTTATCATAATAACCTATCATTCATTATAATTATTGATTATAAAAGGTATTGTTGCCAAAGAACACGGTATGTGTCAAGCAAAACAAAAAGCGTGTAATAATATGAAATTTGCGATATAAAAAATGAGTACGAAATAAAAATATTGTAAAAGTTCACCACGGAACGACACGGAGTTTCACTGAAAAGTAAAAACAATGAGTAACTACTCAGGTTCACGGTTCACTGTTCACGGTTAGAGAACGATGAAAATTGAACGGAAGATCAGAACAAAACCCAATTGATCAATTATCTCAAAACAACTCGCTTGAGAGTGGGTTTATTTATAATTCAGTGTATTTCCGTGAAAATCCGTGGTGAACTATTACAAAATGCTTTTTCAGAAGGAGTATGAAGATGATAAGCCCTCCAGGTTACCAGATCGCAGATAGAATTTGTGAAAGTCTAAATACAGTGGTTTATCGAGGAAAGAGGGAGGCCGACAACCTGCCGGTTATTCTCAAGATCTTGAAAAAGGCTCATCCCACGCCGGATGAGCTTGCCAGGTACAGGCATGAATTCAGGATAACCGGTTTACTTCACCTCAAAGGTGTTATCAAGACTTATTCCTTAGAAGATTATGAGAACAGGCTGGCAATAATATTCGAGGATTTCAACGGGAAATCACTGGATAGACTGATGGCCGGCTCCAGGCTTTCCCTGGAAGAATCTCTTGCCATTGCCATAAAGATAGTGGATGCTTTGGGAAGGATACATGCTGCAAATATAATTCATAAGGATATCAATCCTGCCAATATTGTTATTAATCATGAAACAGGGGAGTTGAAGATAATCGACTTCGGGATTTCGAGCACCCTGTCCAGAGAAGAACCCGCTGTAAAGAATCCGAATATCCTCGAAGGTACACTGGCCTATATTTCGCCTGAGCAGACAGGAAGGATGAACCGCGTTCTGGATTACCGCACTGATTTTTACTCCCTGGGCGTTATCCTGTATGAGCTTATCTGCCGAAAGCTTCCTTTTGAATCCGATGATTTGCTTGAAATAATCCATTCCCATATCGCAAAAGAGCCTGTAGAGCCGTACAAGCTTGATCAAAGAATTTACAGGACTGTATCTGAGATTGCAATAAAATTGCTGGCAAAGAATGCCGAAGACAGATACCAGAGTGCCTGGGGGATCAAGGCAGATCTTGAGGAGTGCCTGAGCCGGTTAAAGAATTCCGGCAGAATTGAACCGTTCCCTCTTGCCACTCATGATATCTCTGACAGGTTCCAGGTTATTCAGAAGTTGTATGGCAGAGAAAAAGAAATTGAAATTTTGATGGAGGCGTTTGAGCGAACAGCAGGCGGGAAACGGGAAATTCTGATGGTGACAGGCAGAGCAGGCGTAGGGAAGACCTCTATAGTCAATGAAATTTATAAGCCGATAACCGCCAGAAACGGATATTTTGTCTCAGGCAAGTTCGACCGGTTCCATCGGGATATTCCGTACAAAGCTATGGTTGAAACATTCCAGGAACTGATACGTCAGATTCTGACCGAGAGTGACACCCGGATTGATCAGTGGCGGGAGAAGCTCCTAACAGCTCTTGGCCCTAATGGACAGATTATCATTAATGTGATTCCAAATGTGGAACTGATCATCGGACCACAGCCTCCTGTGCCGAAATTGGGGCCTTTTGCGGCGCAGAACCGTTTCAATCTGGTCTTTCAAAACTTTATTCAGGCAATATGCCGGCCTGATCATCCTTTGACCATCTTTCTGGATGATATGCAGTGGGCGGATTCTGCGTCCCTGAAACTGGTGGAATTGATGATTACAAATAGAATGGCAGAATGTTTTTTTCTTATCGGGGTGTATCGCGACAACGAGGTCGCGCCCGGACATCCCCTGATGATTACCCTGAATGCAATTAAAAAGGAAGACATTCCCATCAATCATATTACCCTCTTTCCCCTTGATATTGAAAATATTACTCAATTGCTCTCTGATTTGCTGCATGCTGATAAGGAAGCGACAAAGCCGCTGGCTGAACTGGTCATGCAAAAAACAGGCGGCAATCCCTTTTTTACAGAGATATTCCTGAAATCGCTTTATGAAGAAAAGCTGCTGAGATTTGTCCCACCAGCTCCGGGAGCCGGAAGAGGGGGATGGGCGTGGGACATGGCCGGAATTCAAACGCTTGGCATTACAGATAATGTTGTTGAGCTTCTGACAGGAAAAATACGGCAGTTCAGTAAAAACACTCAGCAGGCATTAAAACTGGGATCATGTATCGGGGTTCAGTTTGAGTTGCAGACACT
>JAFDFV010000210.1 GCA_019309665.1 Deltaproteobacteria bacterium
TAACATGAAGCAAATTCACAATCAGGAAAAGGAACAATTCAAAAAGCTTTTTAAGCAAGAAAATGTTTCTGATTTTGAAGATAGATTCAAGGTGCTTGAAGTCTTTCTGCAAACCGAACATCACCTTACCGTGAATGGAATAATTCAGCTTCTTAAAGAAAATGGATATGAATTAGACCCCGAGTTTGTCAGGGAAACGCTTAAACTTATATGCCGCTTTGGTTTTGCCCAGAAAATCAAATTTAATAGCGGACCTGTACGGTATGAGCACAGGCACCTCTGCCAGCATCACGATCATATGATATGTACAAAATGCAAAAAAATTATTGAGTTCCAAAACGAAAAGATTGAAAATTTACAAACACAAGTGTCGCGTGCTTATGGCTTCCACATGATCCAGCATAAGTTGGAAATCTATGGCATTTGTTCAGAATGTCTTAAAGACCATTTAAAACTTATGCCCCTTGTAATGGCAAAGCAGGGTGAACAACTCATAATCAAAGATTTTACTGGAGGATCAACTGCACGCATGCGTTTATCAAGCATGGGGCTGAGAATTGGAGACGAGATTGATATCATTACCAACAGCGGACATGGACAGATGGTTATAGCTTTAGATTGCAACCGTTACGCTATCGGACACGGACTGGCGCAAAAAATAATTGGTTTTTCGGTCGGAAATTCGAAATCCGAAGCACGAAAAACGAAACAATGACAAAAATACAAATGCTCCAATAACAAAAAAACCACCGATTCCCAATTACTTAGTTTTGGTCATTTTTTAATTTGGTATTCGGATTTGTTTCGAGTTTCGGATTTCGATATTCGGATTTTGCCTGAAGGGGTTTTTATAATGTTATTAAGCAAAATGAAAGAGGGGCAAACTGGAATAATTGTCCATGTGGGAGGTAATGGAGCCTTGCGCAGAAGGATACTTGAAATGGGACTAACCAAGGGAACAAAAATTTACGTAGAAAAATATGCGCCCTTGAAAGATCCGCTTGAACTGATTATAAAAGGGTATCATTTATCCCTTCGGGTTGAAGAAGCTGCAAATATAACCGTGGATAAATTGAATATTGTCGATTGAATATTGAATATTTGTGGAATCGCTTCGCTCTATTTCTTTTTAAAAATTAACAGAATTCCTTCAATTTTCAATCATCAATTTTCAATCATCAATTTTTTGTTTTGTAAGCATTAATTGATTTTGACATAGGATAGTGGCCAAAGTTAGAACTATGCACAAAAAGAGTATTACAATAGCCCTTGCAGGAAACCCAAATTCAGGCAAAACAACAATATTCAATAACATTACCGGAACAAGACAAAAGGTCGGGAACTGGCCGGGTGTTACGGTTGAAAAAAAAGAAGGCTCCGTAAGTAAATACGGGCATGATCTTAAAATTATCGATCTTCCCGGAACTTACAGCTTAACCCCTTTTTCCATAGAAGAAATTGTTGCACGGGATTTTGTTATTGAAGAGTCCCCGGATGTTGTTATCGATATAATTGACGCATCCAACCTTGAGCGCAGCCTTTACCTCGCTACGCAGTTAAGAGAACTTGACTGCAAGGTCTTATTTGCTCTGAATATGGCCGACCTTGCAACTTCACGAGGAACCAAAATTGATGCCGATAAGCTGTCTGAGCTTCTAGATGTCCCGGTAGTTTTCACAATAGGAAACAAAAATACAGGCATTGACAGCTTGCTGAAAGCGGCCATAAAATTGGCCGGGTCAAAATCAAAGATTTCCCAAAAACGCAAGGTCAAATACAGCAACGATATTGAAAACTCCATCTCAAAACTTCAAATCTTCATCGAAGAACACATAGAACAAACTCTTCCTTATAATACAAGATGGACAACTATAAAGCTTCTCGAAAATGACAAAATCGTTAGAGAACACATTCGTCAAAAAACCGGAAATAAAAGCCTGAAAATTTTTCGGGAAGTCGAGACGCATCGCAAGCATCTTTTGGACCGTTTTGATGATGATCCTGAAATAGTAATGACAGATGAACGATATGGATTTATCGCCGGAATCATAAAGGAGGTTGTAACAAAATCAAAAAAACGGCGCATAGACACTTCAAGGAACGTTGACCTTGTCCTTACGAACAGATTTGTCGGGTTCCCTATCTTTATACTCTTTATATGGATTATGTTCCAGACGACTTTTGTTGTCGGATCCTATCCAATGGAATGGTTAGACAGCGGAGTCAACTGGTTGTCGACAATCTTAGAAACCTCTCTTCCTGATAGTCTTTTTAAAGAGCTTCTCTTAAACGGAATAATAGCAGGTGTTGGAAGCGTTATAATTTTTCTTCCAAATATTCTGATACTTTTCTTATTTATCGCAATTTTTGAAGATACAGGCTATATGGCAAGAGCGGCTTTTCTAATGGATAAGATAATGCATCTTATAGGGCTGCACGGCAAGTCCTTTATCCCCATGCTCATGGGCTTTGGCTGTAGTGTCCCGGCAATCATGGCAACCCGCACTCTTGAGAGCAATAAAGACAGAATTCTTACAATACTAATAACTCCCTTTATGTCTTGTTCAGCCAAACTGCCAATATATATTCTGCTTGCCGGCACCTTTTTCAGCGCCAGAGCAGGAACTGTAATATTTTTAATCTATATTACCGGCATCATTCTCTCAATTATAACCGGACGCTTATTCCGTTCTACTCTATTTAAAGGCGCTGACGCTCCATTTGTGATGGAGCTGCCCCCATACAGGGTTCCAATGATAAAAAGCCTTATTATCCATATGTGGGACAGAAGCAAGATGTTCCTGAAAAAAATGGGTGGTATTATTCTTGTTGGCTCGGTTATTGTGTGGATGCTCACAGCTTTTCCACGCAATATAAACTATTCAATGGATTATAATGAAGAAATAAATAAGATCAATGCGTCTTTTACGGAAAAACAAAAAAAAGCCGCTATTACAAAACTTAAACTGGCTGAACAAGCCGAAAAAGCTGAAAAATCTTTCATGGGCAGTATTGGAAAAGCCATAGCCCCCGTATTTGCTCCCATTGGTGTAGACTGGCGTGGCAGCGTGGCGCTTCTTACCGGTTTTGTTGCAAAAGAAATCGTAGTAAGTACCTTGGGAATACTCTATGCTGCCGAAGTAACAGATGAGCCGGATGCTCTCAAGAACGCACTTTTATCTTCTGAAATGACGTCTCTTTCCGCACTTTCATTAATGATCTTTGTATTGTTATATCTTCCTTGTGTCGCAACAATAGCAACAATACGCAGGGAAACCGGTTCCCTGAAATGGACTTTGTTCTGTATAGTTTACAGCACTTCTATAGCCTGGGCGGCAGCCTTTTGTGTCTATCAGGGTGGAAAAATTTTAGGTTTAACCTAAATTGATAGAAAAAATATTTGCCATAGGGGACATACATGGATGTTTTGATAAGCTGTGTGCACTTATGGATAAAATTAAGATGGATCGCAACAATGATATCCTGCTATTCTTGGGAGATTATATTGACAGGGGTCCCAGTTCTTTTGATGTTGTTGAATATCTGATTGATTTAAAAAAGCATTTTCAAAAAATTGTATTTTTAAAAGGCAATCACGAGGAAATGCTGGAAAGATATCTTTCAGGAAAAGACAGGCTTAGCTATCTAATAAATGGAGGAAAGCCGACCTTGGAAAGCTACGTGAAAAGAAGCCGGACGACTGGTTCCCATCCGATACCTCAAGAACACCTTGATTTTTTTGAATCGCTATCTCTTTATTATCAAACTGATGATTTTATATTTGTGCATGCTGGTCTTAGAGAAAATATCCCGTTTGATGAGCAGGATCCCGCAGATTTTCTCTGGATACGTGAAGATTTCGTACACACAGATTTTGATTTTGGGAAAATAGTTGTTTTTGGGCACACACCTTATAAGGAACCGTTGGTAGAGCCCAACAAAATAGGAATCGATACCGGTGCTGTTTACGGCAACAAACTAACCTGTGTTGAGTTGCCTGCGCTTTTGTTTTATAATGCATAATAAAAACGGTTCACGGTTCACGGTTGCCGGTTGTCGGTTTACCGTTAACGGTTGATCAAAACATAAGACTGTGAACCGTGAACTGTAAACCGTGAACCGTGAACCGTGAACCGTTAGGGGACAGACATGCCACACAAGATGCTGAAAAATATTAAATGGCTCGGACATTCCGGATTCGCAATAAATGCGCATGACACTATAATTGTCATTGATCCATTTCAGATAAAGGAAGTCGTGCCCGCAGATATAATCCTGATTACTCATTCTCACTATGATCATTGTTCAATTGAAGATATTGATAAAATAATAAAACCGGACACTGTAATCGTTACTGAAGCGGAATCAGCCAAAAAACTTTCAGGCGATGTCAGAGTTGTAAAACCAGGAGACAAAATAAATGTCTCCGGAATCGATATCGAAGCGGTCGAAGCTTACAATACCGATAAGGCTTTTCATCCAAAAATTAATGGATGGTTAGGCTTCATTATAACTATTGATGGAATCCGGATTTATCATGCCGGAGATACAGACCTTATCCCTGAAATGGACAAATTTGCAGTTGATATCGCCTTGCTGCCGGTTTCAGGCACTTATGTGATGACCGCTGAAGAAGCTGTTGAGGCAGCAAAACGCCTGAAGCCCGAAATTGCAATACCCATGCATTTTGATTCAATTGTTGGATCAAAAGAAGATGCAATTAATTTTAAAAAATCCCTTGAAGGGATATGTGAAGTGGTAATTATTTCGCAATGAAAACTTATTCAATTTTTTCTATTTCGATAGTTCTGGTAATTATTTTCAGCAGCACTGTC
>JAFDFV010000211.1 GCA_019309665.1 Deltaproteobacteria bacterium
TTTGAGCGTATTAGTGAGCATTAAGAAAAAAGAGGCACTTTTGTATATTTTTGTTAAAAGGATAAACTCAAGCCATAACGTTTAATTTTTCTAACTGATATTAATACTCTTTTTCCTTTAGGCTCACTTATGCGCGAGTTTCAGACGTTCTTAAATTTAATTGCCCGCTGCCTCTGGTTAATCTCATATTTGAGTTTTCAAATTTCTACTTTAATCTCTCCCAAATTTCCACTTTCCAATTTCAAGTTTCAAGCCGTGAACGGCTACTTTAATTTCTGATGCTATAATTTTGCAAGATTCCGTGAAAAGTTTTTTACTCTGGCCTGCATTCCCAATTTGTTCTTATTTGCAGTACCTGCCACCATCACCTTGGTTTTATTCCCGTTTTTTACAACTTCAACACATAGCCTCTGATGTGACATGAAAAAAGTAACAAAACACCCAATAATCATTACTACAAATCCTGAATAAACAACCAGAACTCCCGGATCACGTGTCACCTGAAGCCCGGTATAATATCTATTATCGTAATCAGCTACCGAAAAATTCAGATCTCCTTTTCTCATCTTGTCAAAGCCGGCAAAATTCAAAGGCAGCATTATATCAATAGAACTTCCGTCTTTTCCGTTAAGAATCCCTATAAAAGTTTCACCAAAAGCAATAGCTTTATAAATAAATGAATTCCTGTGTTCTTTGATAACAAAAGTCCCCGCACCCTCAGGAAGTACAATTGGCATCCCTATCTTTGTCTTTTTCTTATATACCATACCAGTTTCCCGGCTCATGATATTCAGCGTAATTTCCTCTGGAGAAAGCATCCCATAATTTGCCTGGAATAAATTTATTCCCTTATATCGAAGAGGATCATTAACAATAATATCCTTCTGTAAAACAGATCTTCCATCTTCTATAATTGATAAGGTTGAACGAAATTCTTTTGGTGCTCCTGTTTCATAAAAGCTCACACTAAAATTATCACATCGTATTGCAAAATCTAAATTATGTATTTGATCGGACTTTCTTAATATAATGTTATTTACTGTTTCTCCTTCCGGAATATTGACAAACCCCTCAAATCCAAAGATAGAACCTATCAGTCCGCCGAGTAAAAGTAGAATAACGCTGAGATGTACAGCATAAACTCCCAGACGCGTCCAGCGTCCTTTCTCGGCAAAAATACAGAATCCTTTATCTGTCTGCCCTGCCCTGTAATAACCATATTTTTTACAAGCAGCCTGTTCGTACTTATTTCTCAAGTCTTCAAGTTCACGTTTAGATGTGAATTCTTCTTTATTAGACAGTCTTCTGAATTTTGAAATATTAAATGGCGGGATTTTGACAAATACTATCTTCCATGTTGTCGACAACCTGTTGAAAGAACAAACAATAACATTAATTGTCAGCATAAAAAGCAGAAGCTGAAACCACCAGGAATGGTACATATCAAAAATGTTTAAAGCTGAAAAAAAATTATAAAAAAATTCTCCATAATTATGGAAGTAATCCGCAGGGCTTTGATTCTGGGGAATAACTGTTCCGATTATAGAAGTTGCAGCTAATGACAGCAAAAGAAAAACGGTAAGTCTAATAGATGCAAAAAATTTCCATAGTCTGCTGAAAAAATTTGCAGATTCATGCTCTTTCTTCATTATTTATCCTTTTAACCTAAGTTGAGCGATTTTTCCGAAGAAATGTGCCGAGATCTTGATGCAGTCCTGCCTGGGGCGGGACGAAAACCGGAGGCGTACCTGTGGATATGTCGAGGATTTTTGCAAACCGTTGATACGCAAGAAATCGGTGCAGATCGAGTCAAAAATCGCTCAATTTAGTTGATCCTTTCCCGGGAATTAAATACTCAAGTTTCGCATCCTTAATTCCTACCGATGCCAAGTGGGTAAAGGACTGAATAAAATTTTCAATCTTTATCCATCAATATCAAAGGATTTATCATCCTCTATAATTAACGGTTTTTTTTTAATTAAATCATCATCAAGTTCTTCTTCAAACTCATCATCAAGCAGCTCATCAATCTCATTTGATTCTTTTTTTATATCTTTAAGAGGCTCCGGCTTACTTATTTTCTTTGTTAATAAATCAATATCATCAAACAAAAGCTCAATGGATTGCTTTTTTTCCTTGAACATTGAAATAACCGACTCAGCTATTTCATTAGCATATAAACATGGAAAATATAAATTTTTGGTTCTCAATACAGAAATTAGTGCTTTCTTTCTTTTTTTTATAGCGGATTTAATATCCTTAACATCATATTTTTGCTCTCCGAGCAACAATAATGCTTCTTTATCATCTAATTCCGCAAATTCTCTGATTATCAACTCTTTTTGGTCATCGTTGTTCAAAATAAGATATTTTTGTTTCATGACTTATTCTCCTCAAGCTATCTGGTATTAAAAAATTGCTATCTCAAATTTCAATTTTTTTTGGAAATCACAATAAAACAAAGAAGTCAACAAGCTATGGCTAATTTTAATAATAAAAAATATTGACCTGAATTCTGCAAAATGATATTTATAAATTTATATATGGAGGGATGGCCGAGTGGCTTAAGGCGGCGGTCTTGAAAACCGTTGAGTGTCAAAGCTCCGTGGGTTCAAATCCTACTCCCTCCGCCATAGAATATATGGGCAAAAGTGCCTAAAGTGAGCTAAAGTATATTAATGTGCCTAAAGTTAAGGAATTCTGCCATTTTACATGTTCCTTAAACCAATCAATGCACGGGCAAACTTCTGTAGCTTTGGGTTATCAATCAGCACGCCGAAGGCTTACCATAACTTTAGGCACTTTAGCTCACTTTAATATACTTTAGGCACTTAAACTTATGGAGAGATGGCCGAGCTGGCTGAAGGCGCTCGCCTGCTAAGCGAGTGTGGGGTGAAAGCTCCACCGAGGGTTCGAATCCCTCTCTCTCCGCCAATTTTATAAAAAAAAAGGAGACAGCAATATCTGTCTCCTTTTTTTTATTTAGAATACTATTCTGGAATTAATCCATTATTTCATTGTAGTTGCCTCAGCATGACTCTGCATCTTGATCTCAACCTTCTCGGTCAGGCCTTCATAGTATTTGCGCAGAATAACGAGGACCTCCTCACGGCCAAAGTGATCAGGAATATCCGCACCATCTGAAAGCGCCTTGCGCAGTTTTGTACCGGAAAGAACTACACGATCTTCCTTGCTATGCGGGCAGGTTCTCAGTGAAGCCATACCGTCGCACTTAAAGCAATAAAATGTCCAGTCGATCTTTAAAGGCTGGCAAAGGAGTCTTTTCCCTGGATCATCCGGCATAGGAATTTCATCAAAGATATCCTGTGCATCAAACAAACCATAGAAGTCACCAACACCAGCATGATCGCGACCGATAATCATACGATTGACACCGTAGTTTTGACGGAAGGTAGCGTGAAGCAGGGCTTCTCTCGGGCCGGCATAGCGCATGTCAAGTGGATATCCGCCCTGAAGGATATGATCTTTAACAAAGTAACCGTCGATTAGCTTATTGATGCATTCAATGCGCACTTCTGCCGGAATATCACCAGGTTTCAGAGAACCAACGAGAGAGTGAATAAATACACCGTCACAAACCTCGCAGGCAATCTTTGCCAAAAATTCATGTGACCGATGCATCGGATTCCTGAGCTGTAACGCGGCGACCTTGCTCCAGCCTCTTTCTTCAAAATGAGCACGTGATTGTGCCGGGGTCATATAAGTTCCGGGAAACCTTTCGGGAAAATCACCTTCACTAAGCACCTTGACAGGACCTGCCAAGCTGTAATCTTTCTGATTCATAACCATGATAACGCCGGGATGATCTTCAGGAGCAATTTTCCAGAAGTTATCGCCTTCGGATTCTTCACCTTTGCCCTTGTAAACCTTTTCGCATTCCCATTTTTTATCAGCCTCGGTCATCTCATATTTTTCCGTGACCTTCATGGTAGCCATGATCTCTCCGGAAGCATTCTGAAGGGCGATTTCATCACCGGAATGGATGGCGTCGGCATCTTCTTTAGAAGCGGAAAGTGTAACAGGTACGGGCCAGAATGTGCCGTCAGTCAGCAGAAAGTTTTCGCAAACACTTTTCCAGTCAGCCTTGGTCATAAAACCTGTTAATGGACTGAATCCACCAATACCCATCATAATAAGATCGCCGTTTGCACGACCTGAAATAGATATGGTTTTCAAAGTTTTTGCCTTTGCCTTCTCTGCCTCCAGTTCTTTTCCATGCAGTAAACAACAAACTAACCCTTTTCCTCCATGTGGTGGTACTAGTTTCGACATAGGTTTTCTCTCCTT
>JAFDFV010000556.1 GCA_019309665.1 Deltaproteobacteria bacterium
GCTTACTTTATCCCATAGCAGTCCCGCGATATATCCACCCGGAAGGGCCACCAAACCTATTGCTGTATGAAATACTCCCAGTGCGGTTCCCTTTAAATGTTGCGGCGCCAAATCGACCACAAATGCCCTCTGCGTGCCATCAATCATAGCATAACATATTCCATAGATGATAAAAAACAATAAGATGCCATAAAAACCGGAAATAACTAATAAGCCGAAAGAGGTTATGCCGAACAGTACATATCCTCCCATTAAAACAGGTTTTCTTCCGACCTTATCTGATACTATCCCCAGAGGTATTACACAGATCGAATACACAATATAAAATACTACATAGAGCAAGATCGCCATATTATCGGACAATCCTATGTTCTTTGCCCTTAACAAAAGAAAAGCATAGCCGAAATGCCCCAGTGCAAATATTGAAGAGACGATAATAAAAAATCTTAAATTTGCAGGCAGTTCTTTTAAGCTCAGTTTCACGGACACTTCTTTTGTCTCTTGTTTCGCCGGCGCATTTTTTTCTTGAATAAAAAAAATAATAAATACCGAAATCATTCCAGGAACAAGGGCAAACAAGAAGATATTTCTATATCCCCACACTGGAAGAAGGAGCAAAGCAAGAACCGCTCCTAAAGTCGAACCAATGCCATCCGCAGCCCTGTGAAATCCGTAAGCTTTACCCCGAATAGATTCATCACAAGATTCCGCTATAAGCGCATCGCGTGGTGCACTCCTTATCCCCTTTCCGATCCTTTCTATTACCCTGAGAAAAAGAACAAAGGTCCAGATATTAGCCAAAGCAAATAATGGTTTGGTTATAGTTGACATACTATAGCCGAATAAAATAAAAGGCTTTCTTTTCTTAATCTTATCCGACCAATAGCCTGATACAACTTTTAGTAAAGAAGCGGTTGTTTCTGCAGCGCCTTCAACGATACCGACCGCATAAGCGCCGCTTCCCAAAACAGTGGTCATAAAGAGCGGAATTAACGGAAAGACCATCTGGCTGCTCAGATCAGTAAATAGACTGACCAGACCCAGGATGAATATATTTCTGGTGATTCCGGAAAAAATTTCAATCCGTTTGTATGGCCTCATTTCTATCCCGCATTTCTCATGAATAAGTCATAAAAAATATGGTAACGGTTCACGGTTATCAGTTTACGGTTCACGGTTTTTTTATTGAATTATGCAGCGCCTAAAGCATTTTAATCAGAAATACCAACCTTTGAATTAGTTTTTTGAATTTTTTCAGAAAATATTTTAACTTCACATGCAATATAAACTTGAGTTCTCAGTTTAGCATCAAGGCCTTTCGCCTTTATGTTTCAATCAACCGTTAACTGTGAACCGTAAACCGCAATGTCCCTTTTACCTGACCTTCGCGAGGTTGTCCTCCATGCCCTTAGCCGGTTCCAGAGATTTCCAGCCTCCGCCGAGGGCCTTGTAGAGACGCACCAAGTTGGAGACGACAGATCCCTTGCTCTGTGCCAGTTCATCCTGGAAGGACAGCAGCGAGCGTTGAGCGATCAGTACATTGCTGAAATCCACCAGCCCTGCCTGATATTGATCCCTGGCCAGCAAAACGGCCTGCTTAGCGGCGTCCGTGGCCCTGGCGAGGGATTCTCTCCGGCGCTGTTCCTTGGCATAGGCCACAAGGACGTTTTCCACTTCCTCCTGGGCCTTGAGGACCGCCGATTCGTATTGAATCAGGGCCTGTTCCTGGAGCGCGGACTGCACCCTGATCTTTTGCCGGATGGCGCCGCCATGAAAGATATTCCAGGAGATGCCGGGACCAATGCTCCATGTTCTGCTGGCAGATTCCAAAAAATCTCCGGTGGAGATGGATTCAAGCCCTATGGTACCCATCAACCGGAACTTGGGATAAAGTTCCGCCGTGGCTACACCGATCCTAGCCGTCTGGGCCGCCAGGTTACGTTCGGCCCGACGGATGTCGGGCCGATGACGCAGTGTCTCGGCAGGAATTCCGACAGCCACCGTCACGGGAAGCATCGGTATGGGTTTCTTCTCGGCCAATTCCTGATGTATCTCGCCAGGCTTTTCACCCAGAAGCACCGCCAGGCGGTTTTTGGCTGCCTCCAGTCCTGTTTGCAGCGTTGGTATAATGGAACGGGTGTGCTCGAGATTATAAAGAGACTGCTGCACGACCAGATCATCAATGATCCCTGCCTGGTACCGCGAACGGTTTAGTTCGTAAGTTTCTTTCTGAGACTTGATATTCGCGTCGGTTACAGCCAGCCTGGACTGGTAGGAGCGCACCTCAACATAATTCAGGGCTACCTCGGCAAGCAGGCTTACCAGCACGTCGTGCAGTTCCTCGAGCATGGCTTCGAGATCGGCCTGGGCCGCTTCGATGGCCCGGCGGGTGCCGCCAAAGATGTCCAGTTCCCAGCCCGCATCAAATCCTGCGGAATAGAGTTTGATTTCCTTTCCAGTGCCACTGTTTTCGCTGCTGCGAGACCTAATGGCCGAACCACCGGCGTCCAAAGTGGGGAAAAGGCCTGCGCGGCTTATGCCCCGAAGG
>JAFDFV010000016.1 GCA_019309665.1 Deltaproteobacteria bacterium
GAATTTAACTACAACATAATCACCGGATGGAGTATATTTGTCCAGGGTTCCATCCCGCCAGTAGGGAATTTCATCAAGAGTAAGGCCTCCGGCGAGAAGCGCTGAAATAAGAGCAATCGGAAAGCCGGTTGCTTTTGAGGCCAGCGCTGACGAGCGGGAAGTCCTGGGATTGATTTCTATAACCGCAACTTTTCCGGTTTTGGGATCATGTGCGAACTGAATATTGGTGCCTCCGATGACTTCTATTGCCTCAACAATATCATAGGAGTATTTCTGAAGACGTTTCTGAAGTTCAGGAGAGATTGTCATCATTGGCGCAGTGCAGAATGAATCTCCTGTATGAATGCCCATTGCGTCGACATTTTCTATGAAACATACCGTGATCATCTGATTTTTGGAATCACGTACAACTTCCAGTTCAAGTTCTTCCCAGCCCAGCACGGATTCTTCGACCAAAATCTGATTTGCCATACTTACAGCTATGCCGCGAGCGGCTATTGTACGAAGTTCTTCAACATTGTAAACAAGACCGCCTCCTGTTCCTCCCATGGTGTATGCCGGACGTATTACAACAGGGTAACCAAGTTTTTAACTTTTTCCGCATCCTCGACGCTGTTAACAGTCTGATTTTTCGGCATTTCAATCCCGAGTCGATTCATGGTTTCCTTAAATGCTGTACGGTCTTCCCCGCGCTCAATGGCGTCAATGTTAACTCCGATGACCTTAACGCCGTATTTTTCAAGAACGCCCGCTTTTGCCAGCTCGGATGAAAGATTAAGTCCTGTCTGGCCACCCAGGTTAGGCAGCAACGCATCCGGACGTTCGGTTTCAATAATCTCTGTTAATACTTTAAGGTTGAGAGGTTCTATATAAGTTACGTCGGCCGTTCCAGGGTCTGTCATTATAGTCGCAGGATTCGAGTTCACCAGTACTATCTCGTAGTCAAGGCTTCGCAAAGCCTTACAGGCCTGTGTTCCAGAATAATCGAACTCGCATGCCTGGCCGATTATTATTGGACCTGAACCGATAATTAATATTTTATTGATGTCGTTACGTCTGGGCATAAAAACTCCTTTGATTGTGATTGTAATACCTTAGTGCTTTGAAATATATCCGCTTCAGGTATAATCAATTCCAAACCAGCAAAAACTTGCGCATAAGAGATCGTAAAGAAAGAACTTGCAGCAAATTAAAAGATATGGTTGCAGTTCAGCGAAATTTTATAGAAAAATATATAATCCTGCCAGGTTCTTTCTTAACGATCTCTAATGCACTCAAACAGTTTGCTGTTTTGAAATTGATCACACCTGAAGCTCATACACGGCCGGTTTTTGTTTCATAAAACTAAAATATTACCTTTGACTCAATTTTTAGACATAGTCATAACTTTCGGTATTATTTATGAAATATTCTGGCCAAACTATTTCAGATGTGGTACATGTATTTTTTTGCATCGAAGCTATACACCTTATTGTTATGAATGACAACTTTCATTTAAATTTTCGTGTTGATTGTAATTCTTGCAACAATTTGATATTGATTGAGTGGTTGACTATTCGACGGGTGCAATACAAAAAAGTGATAAGATATAAGACATTAAATGGGTAGCTTTTTTGAATATCGAATGTCGAACAGGAAATAATGAATGTCGAAGGAAGGAATTCTGCCATTTGATATAGGTTTTTTAAGTCATTCAATTGATCTCGATTTTTGTAACAAGCACAGATATTGCCAAACAAAACAAGAACAAAACTTCGTAATTCGACATTCCCTGTTCGACATTCGACATTAAATCAGTATGTTCAATGGCTAAAGATATTATCACCAATGATGTAACTTTTTTGCATTGTACCCCTATTCGACTACTTACATGCCTTTGTGGCTGAACTATTACCTTTTTTCGAAGCTGTCAATTTTTGAATTATGAGAAAAATAAATTTAATTTTTATCCTGATAGCAGTTCTGTTTTTATGGTCATGCGGGTTAAAAGATATTTTTTTGCCTGTTCCTGTCAAGCTTGGCCCTGGGGATGAGTTGTTTTCAAAAGCAGAAAAATTGTATCAGGCCAAATCATATGAGAAAGCCCTTAATGCTTATAATGAGTATCTTTTCAGATTTCCTGACAGACCTCTTGCCGATGCTGCGCTCATAAAAACAGGGGCAATTTATACAGCGCTTGGAGATTATGCAGAAGCGCGTGATAGCTATAAACGTTTGATTGTTGAATATCCTGACAGCTCTTTTGTGCCTGATGCAAGAGTTGAAGGGCTGGTTACATTTTATAATGAGGGTAAATACGAAAGAGTAATAAGGGAAGCTGACAGCGTTCTGGAAAAAATTGTATCCAGGATTCACATTCTGAGAACCTATGTTCTTGTGGGTGATACTTATATTGCAATCGGTTCACCGTTGGATGCTTTGCATTTTTATACATTAGCATTTGAGAAGTCTAAAGATCCGGAAAGAGAGACAGTTATTTCGAAACTTAAGGAGACAGTCGTACAGCTTGATAAGACAGATATTATGTCCATTGTAAAATACATGGGATATAAACCGCCTGCAGGTATGCTTATGTATCTGTATGGTCTTAAAAATGCTGAAAAAGAACAATATGATGACGCCATAATGATGCTTTCCTACTTTGTCGACAGGTTCCCTGGGCATAATTATGTTGGGCAGGCGAAAAAGATTATAGAAGAACTCAGCGCAAAGGCTGTTTACAGCCGCTATACCATAGGTTGTTTGCTTCCGCTTAGCGGTTATTACAAAGATTTTGGCGTCAAGGCATTGAGAGGAATTGAACTTGCACTTGGGCAATTTTGCGCTCAGGGAGATCGGCAGTCTGTTAAAATAATAATAAAGGATACAGGTTCTGATCCGGATGTTGCTGTCAATGCAGTAAATGAGTTGTTTGAAGAGCATGTTGCAGCGATTATCGGACCAATTTTTACTGCTGAGTCTGCGGCTTTAGAAGCACAAAGCAGGGGGATCCCTATAGTTGTTATAACCCAGAAAGATAATATCGCTGATACCGGAGATTATGTTTTCAGAAATTTTTTTACCCCCAAAATGCAGGTTGAAACAATTGTTTCTTATGCAATTGAAGAGCTTGAGCTGAAAAACTTTGCAATCCTTTATCCGAATGAAAATTATGGTAAAGTGTTTATGAATCTTTTCTGGGATGAAGTTATGGCTTATGACGGGAAAGTAGTCGGGGTTGAATCGTACGAGATTGATAGCGCTGATTTTGCTGATCCAATAAAGAAACTTGTGGGGCTTTACTATGAATTGCCGGAGGATCTAAAAAATACAGAGGAGCTGATTGAAGGCGAAGATAAAAGCGCTGATTTTGAAGAAGTTAAGGATGAAAATGAGGCTGATGAGCCCATAGAGGAAGAGAGCTCTGTGGAGGATGAGGAACTTATAGAGGATGATGAGCCAAAGCCTGTTATTGATTTTGATGCTATATTTATTCCTGACTCACCGAAAAGAGCAGGACTTATTATTCCTCAGTTGTCATTTTATGATGTTGATAATGTATATCTTTTTGGTACCAATCTATGGCATTCAGACATTTTAATCAAAATGGCGTGCCAATATGTACAGAATGCCATAATGCCCGATATCTTTTTTGCAGAAAGCTCTTCAGAAAAGGTGAGAGATTTTGTCAGGACTTTTGAGAAGACTTTCAGGGAGAAACCCGATTTTATAGAAGCTGTAGCTTATGATACCGCAATGATGTTGTTTCAGATAGTCAGCCGTCCGGATGTCCGATTTAGAGGCGCAGTAAAAAATGAGCTAATGAAACTTAGTAATTTTCAGGGGGTGACAGGTCTTACTTCATTTGATAATAACGGGGAGCTTAAGAAAGATCTTTATCTTCTTAAAATTAAGGGTAATAAATTTGTTGAGCTGGAATAGTAACGGTTTACAGTTCACAGTTCACGGTTCACGGTTAAAATGCTACAGTTGTTGCATAGTTCATTAAAAAACCGTAAACCGTAAACTGACAACCGTAAACGGTTAGTCATTCTTAAATGAACTCTGTCCTGTTGCATGAAGAACACTTAGCCACAATTTACCGTTTGGATCAATTTTTTTCCGCTTGCCGGCTGAGGCGCCCATTGGGATATGAACAAAATAGTTGTTCCAGTGGCCGATTAGAACTCTCGTTTTTCCTGCCATGCCGGCATGAACGGCATCACGTCCCAGAAAGCTGCAAAAAACATGGTCATTTGCATTTGCCGGCAGACTCCTAATCATATAACTGGGATCAATATATTTAAGTGATATATTAATGTTTCTGGATTTGAAATAAGATATTATTTTGTCTTTTAAAAACAGCCCGATATCTTTGAGCCTGATGTTTCCTGATTCATCACGTTCATTATTTTTATTGATTTCAAAAAACTTCTGGCCTGTTCCCTCAGCCACAAGTATTACAGCATGTTTCCTGAGATTGATACGCTTTTCAAGCGCGTTTAGAAAACCTTTTGGCCCTTCAAGATCAAAATCGACTTCCGGTATGAGCACAAAGTTTACATTCTGTTGAGCGAGGGCGCTTGTTGCCGTTATAAAACCGGAATACCTTCCCATAAGTTTTATAAGTCCTATTCCGTTTGGATATCCTACAGCTTCATTGTGGGCTCCCCTGATCGCCTGTGTGGCCATTTCAACAGCGGTATCAAAACCGAAAGTCCTTGATACCATATAAATATCATTATCTATTGTTTTCGGTATTCCAATGACACTTATTTTCAGGCCCATTTTTGTTATGGTATTGATTATCTTGGTTGCAGCCATAAGTGTTCCATCGCCCCCGATCATAAAAAGGATGCCTATGTTCATTTTCTGAAGGGTATTGACAATTTCATCTATTGACTGCGCTCCTCTTGAAGACCCTAAGATTGAACCACCCATTTCAAGTATATTGACAACTGATTCAGGCTTAAGATCCATTATCTCGTGGCCGTATTTTGGAATAAAACCCTGGAGGCCGTATTTTATACCATAGATATTCCGGACCCCGTAACTGTAATGAAGTTCCAAAACTATTGAACGAATTATATCATTAAGACCAGGGCATAGCCCGCCACATGTCACAATTGCACACCTTAGTTTGCCGGGATCGAAAAATATTTTGCTTCTGGGACCAGCTATTTCAAATGATGGAGGTATTTCCCCTGCCTTGACTGTCTTTATAAGCCTCTCAGATTTTACGTCTATTAATACCTTGTCATTATCGGAAACGAAATTTTGACTTTTTGCGCTTTTTTCCCATCTTCTAATCGGTGATAATATTTTTGGCTCACCTAAAGTCTCTATTTTTGCGTCGATGGAATTATAATCCATAACCAACCTCAATAATTTAACAGTTTACAGTTCACGGTTTACGGTTCACAGTTGCCAATTATTTTACTTACCATTAAATTTAAAATCACCTTTACCTAATATATCGTGGAGATGCAAAATACCCTCAATTTTTCCAATTGAATTAGTTATTGGGAGGATAGTTATCTGATACTGTTCCATTATGTTAAGTGCATCATAAGCCGCAGAATCAGGGCTGACAGTTTGTGGATTTTTTGTCATAACATCTTCGACTGCAAGTTCAAAAATGTTTTTTTTCTTTGCAATAATACGCCTTATATCACCATCGGTTATTATACCTGTAAGGATTTTATCTTTTGTTATTACAAGAGTCGTTCCCAGTTCAAGACGATTGATTTCATTTATAGCGATTTCCATACTTGTTCCCGCGAAAACTCCTGGCACAGCCTCTCCTGTTAGCATGATATCTTTAACTTTGCTGGAAAGCCGCCGGCCCAATATGCCTCCTGGATGAATTTTTTTGAAATCGCTGGGTTTAAAATGTTTTTTATTAATGAGAACAACAGCAAGCGCATCCCCCATTGCAAGCATGGCGCTTGTGCTGGCAGTAGGCGCAAGGCCTAAAGGGCATGCTTCTTTTTCGACACCAACGTTAATTACTATATCACTGTGTTTTGCCAGGGTTGAATGCATATTCCCTGTAAAAGCTATAACCTTGCACCCTATCTTGCATATGCTTGATAAAAGGATATTAAGCTCATCGGTTTCACCGCTGTAGGAAAGAGCAATAAATATATCATCCTGACATACAATGCCAAGATCTCCGTGCATGGCTTCAACAGGATGTAAAAATATTGATCTTGTGCCTGTGCTGTTCAGGGTGGCCACGATCTTTCTGCCAACTATTCCGGATTTGCCGATACCACCTATTATTACACGACCGCTGGAATTGAAGATAAGTTCCACCATCTTGGAGAAATTGTCGTCAATCCGGTCTGTCAATCCAAGTATACCCTCTGCTTCTATTTTAAGAACCTCAATTGCTTCTTTAATTATCATATATATTATTTCCTTATTTTTAATAGTACACCACGGATTTTCACGGAATTATCAAAATACTCTTCTCATCATTGCGAACGTCTCTGTTTGCAATTTTCAGTGAAACTCCGTGTTGTTCCGTGGTTAGCTTTTGCCATTTTTTTAAAAAAGGCCGAACTGTTACCCTTAATTAAAAGCTTTAAGCTAAGTTCTCAATTTTTCGATTAAAAATCAAGCGCTCTTTTTTTGTTTACCACCCCAACAAGAAGCTATCAATTTTTAGTTGACAATCAATTTTTAGTTGATTATATATTTCGCCTGCTTTTCTGAAGAGTATTTCTTGAAAGCCGGGGAGACTTAATGTTTCTGAGGCTTTTTTTTGGATTTTATAAGGTTCAAGGTAAAAAAGGAGGTGGTTGAATTGGTTTGTTCAACTGTTAGAGAAGGTGTGAATTGCCCATTTATGACTGCAAAGGGATGTAATTATAATAGCGGGATTTGCCATGAGATCGATGAGAAATGTAAAGGATGTAACCGCAGTGCTGAATTTTCATCCGGTTGGTACTGTACTGTATATCCGGATCCATCTTTAAAATGGAAAAATGGGGACTGTAACTTTGCTTCTCATGTTTCCGCAGTATCAAATGGTAAAAAAGCAAAGCTTAATCCATTAAAGGCATCCAAGAGAAGCAACAGATAATGTTGCTTTCTATCTACAGATAATCCCCGCTTAATTCAAGCTAAATTGAGCGGGGTTTATTCATTTTAAATCATCCTTTTTTAAAGCTCTTTTCCCTTGACATTTTTCCCATCTAACCTGTAAGAATCACTCTTATTGATTAATCGGTTTAAACTACTACATCTAATGGTAGTACTCGTTTTACCGTTACAGTAATTATTCAAGAGTGCCTAAAGTGAGCTAAAGTGCCTAAAATGCCTAAAGTTAAGGAATGCGCCCCCGGCGCTGCTAATTTTAACTTTTACCAGGCAAATTAGCTTACTTGAAACCCTGGCAAAAAAATAATCTACGCTAATGAAGTATGAAGTGACTAAAGTGCCTAAAATTTTGGAATTTTGTTAATTTTACCCGCCCGCCTCGCCTGAGCGAGCCAACAAAAGGACGAAGAGCATTGAGTACGGCTCGTGATGGCGCGCAGGTATGAATTGATGGAGCGAAGCGACACCTTAACTTTAGGCACTTTAGCTCACTTTAGGCATTTTAGGCACTTAACAGTTTATTTGTCTCAAATTTAGATCTTTCATAAAGCTAAAGCTAAAGCGTTACGTTTTTCGGAGGTTTTGTTTATGAATCCTATTGCGATACAGCTTAATAATATTATCGATAAAGGGAATCCCTATGTAATGGGAATGCTGTCTAAAATTGGTAAAAATCTTTTTTTTCCAAAAGGCATCTTGAGCCAGAGCGCAGAGGCAAAGGAAAAAGCCTATAAGATTAACGCAACAATCGGTATAGCTAAAGAGCAGGGTAGAACCATGCATTTTAATTCGGTTGTATCGTCGATAAAGGAAATTCGTCCCAGAGAGTCATTAACTTATGCTCCATCATTTGGTGTTCCCGCCTTAAGAAAGATATGGCAGAAATCTCAATTTGAAAAAAACCCTTCTCTATCCGGCAAATCCATAAGTATGCCTGTGGTTACATGCGGTATTACTCATGCCATCAGTGTATTTGCAGATGTCTGGGTGGATCCGGGTGACGTTATAATATTACCCGACATGATGTGGGGAAACTATAACCTTATTTTAAATGTTAGAAAAATGGCAAGAATCAGCAAATATCCTTTTTTTTCAGAAAAATGGGGATACAACCTTAAGGCCTTTGAGGAAAAGGTAAGGGATGAGGCAAAAAAACATGAAAAGATCATCGTTTTGCTTAATTTTCCGCACAACCCTACCGGATATACTCTTACCGAGAAAGAGGCAGACAGCATAGTTAAAACTCTTATTGATGTAGCAGAAGGGGGAACAAACATAATCGCTGTGTCTGATGATGCTTATTTCGGACTTTTTTACGAAGAAGGGATATTAAAAGAATCTATATTTGCACGTCTTAATGGGCTGCACCCCAGGCTTCTCGCTGTAAAGCTTGATGGCGCAACAAAAGAGAACTTCGTGTGGGGCTTGAGAGTAGGTTTTATTACGTACGGATGTCAAACCGAAGATGATCCCGCAAATATTTATGACGCTCTTGAAAGAAAAACCGCCGGAGGTGTAAGAGGCTCCATATCCAATGCATCACATCTAGGCCAGTCTATAATATTAAAGTCTATGCAGCATGTAAAATATCCTGAAGAGAAGACAGAGAAGTTCGAAATACTTAAAAATAGAGCAGTGCGAGTTAAAGAAGTTCTTTTGGATTCCAGATACAAAGACGCCTGGGATGTTTATCCCTTTAATTCAGGGTACTTTATGTGTATCAGACTAAAGCGGGTTGATGCTGAAAAACTCAGGCTTCATCTTCTGGAAAAATACGGAGTCGGGCTTATTTCCATGGGAGAATCCAATTTAAGAATAGCCTTTTCATGCCTGGAAGAGGACGATATCCCTGAGTTGTTCGATATCATATTAAAAGGGATTGAAGATTTAAGGGCAGGGGTCGGGGATTAGAGTTAAGGAGAAGTCCCCGAAATCCGAACCCTGTCACAAAATGGCTGTATTTATTAATCAATTTAAGAAAATCTTACAGTTCGTTACCGGCAGAGAAAGATCTGTCAATATAGCTCTTGCCGGCAAGTGGACTCTTTATTTTATAGCAATTGGCGTTATTGCCGGTCTCGGCTCAGTTGTTTTTCATTATCTATGCCAGCTTGGAATTCATTACTTTATGGATTTTATAGCTGGTTATAGACCTCCGTTCCCTGTCGGTGAGCATAATCCTCTGTCACCAACAACGACACCCTTTAATAGATGGATTCTGCTTTTTCTTCCTGCTTTTGGAGGAATTCTGAGTGGCTGGCTTGTATATTCATTTGCACCGGAAGCAGAAGGACATGGAACAGATGCCGCCATTGATTCATATCATAGAAAAGGCGGCTTTATGCGAGGCAGGGTTCCAATTATAAAAACCATAGCTTCGGCCATCACTCTTACAACAGGAGGTTCAGGAGGCAGGGAGGGTCCTATAGCTCAAATTGGGGCGGGATTTGGTTCATTTCTTGCGACAAAGTTAAAGCTTTCCGACAGAGAGCGCAGGATAATGATGGCTGCCGGCGTGGGTGCCGGTGTAGGAAGTATTTTCAGGGCTCCTCTGGCAGGAGCACTTTTTGCTGCCGAAGTCCTATACAGAGATCCTGAATTTGAGTCGGAAGTTATTATACCTGCGGGGATTTCTTCCGTTGTTGCCTATTGCGTGTTTTGCCTGGTTTTCGGCTGGGGGTCTCTGTTTGAGTCGCCGGATTTTAAATTCCGCAATCCGCTGGAATTAGGACCTTATATCGTTCTTGCTTTGATTCTTGTAAGTGTAGGTGTTTTTTATATTAAATCATTTTATAGTGTAACCAGATTTTTTAAATCATTAAATATTCCAAATCACATAAAGCCGGCTATCGGTGGACTCTGTACGGGCATAATAGGTTTCTTTTTGCCTCAAACCCTGGCTTTTGGATATGGTTTTGCTCAGAAAGCGATTTGTAATGAGCTGACGATACCTTTTTTGCTCTTTCTTGCAGTCGGCAAAATTTTAACAACATCATTTTCTATTGGTTCGGGAGGGAGTGGGGGTGTTTTCGGGCCTTCGATTGTAATCGGTGGAGCAGTAGGCGGTGTGGTTGGAAAAGTTTTCAATCAAATTATACCGGGGGTTGTAACTCAGCCCGGAGCCTTTGTAATTGTAGGTATGGCCGGCTTTTTTACGGCTGTTTCAAATACTCCTATTTCAACCATTATATTTGTAAGTGAGATGACCAATTCTTATCATCTGCTTTTGCCGAGTCTTCTTGTTTGCTCTGTGTCTTACCTTGCAGCTCAGAAATGGACTATTTATAAAAAGCAGGTAAAAAGCAAGATAGATTCTCCGGCACATGCAGGAGATTTTTTTGTAGATATTTTGCAAACAATTAAGGTGAAGGATTTAATGCACCTCGTGAAAAAGGTAACCCTGATCCCTCAGGACATGCCTTTTTTGGATTTTAAGGAGTTTTTTTCAAAAACAAAGCAGCATTATTTCCCTGTTATGGACCAAAATGAAAGACTTGTCGGAATGTTTTCCAGTACTGATATCAGGGAGGTGCTCTTTTCGCAGGAGATCGAACAACTTGTTGTAATGCAGGATATTGCTACACCTGATATAATTGTAACTACAGCCTCAGAAGATCTTAACTCCGTACTTAGAAAGTTTACCATAAAAAATATAGACAGCCTTCCTGTAGTTAAAGATGATGACCATGCTATTCTTGTCGGAATGCTGAACAGGAGAGAAGTAATTTCTTTTTACAATCAGCAGGTACAGAAGAAAAAGAATAGGGCGGAAAAAAATAGGTAGCTGTTCACGGCTTGAAACTTGAAATTGGAAATTGGGAAGAACAGTACAAAAGCATGAAGGCCAAATTGTTACTTAATATTTAACGTGCATTAAAAACAGACCGTGCGGAGGGGCTGTGGCTCCGGCTTTATTGCGGTCCATGGAAAGAAGTATTTGCTTGAAGTCGTCAGGTGTGATTTTGTGAAGCCCAACATCTGCAAGAGTACCAACAATATTGCGTACCATATACTTTAAAAAACCATCCGCTTTTATTTCAATGTAAAGATACTGATCATTTTTTTCCTTAATTTTTGCATCAATAATATTTCTTATTGTATGTGACCTTGGGCTTCCCGTTCCTTCAAATGCCTTAAAATCATGTGCGCCTATAATGTGTGATACAGCGGATTCCATCGCATTAAGATCAAGCTTTTTGCGTATGAACCATGCATACTGCCTGCCAATAGCGGCAGGTGTATAGCAATTTAAAATTCTGTAGCTGTAAGTTTTGTTTTTTACATCATATCGGGCATGGAATTTTTCATCAACCTCCTTGCATTCCTTTATTACAATATCATCCGGCAGGAGGCTGTTTAACCCTCTATAGAATTCTTTTGGCAACAGATTTGTATCGCAATGAAAGCCGGCTACTTGACCAAAAGCGTGGACTCCTGCGTCAGTTCTGCCAGAGCCCGTCAGGCTAACTTTATTGCCCGTCATTCTCATCAAAGCTTTTTCAATTTCTCCCTGAATTGTACGCAGATTCTTCTGCCTCTGCCAGCCATGATAGGACCTGCCGTCATATTCTATTATTAATTTAAAGTTTTTAGGCATAGTTAATTAAAAAATACCCCTGCCTTTTGTGCCTTCCACTTGCCGGATCAAATCCACGCTGCAGGTCGTCCCGACATGGGCATCTTCCGTGCGAACGGTTTCGTGAATGGCCTGTTCCTCATAGCATTATCATTAGCCGCCTACTATCTTAATGTAATGTTACGCCTTTCCAGTACAGCATGGTTCATTAATAATATTAACAGGAACTTTGCGGGAACACAAAAAAGCTGTCACATAACCATCACATAAGTAACTAATTGATTTAAAATATATTTTTGTGTGCCGGCACCTCTCGGTCACAAAGATGATCACATAAAATACATAAGTGATAGACTTACGCCTCAGCAAACTCCCATCTTTTCCATTTCAACTATTTTGCCACTACAATTTCAATCACCATCAAAATGAGCTCTACACGAGCATAATATGCAATTATGCCCAGAACGGGGTACATATTTCGCGTGCTTACGAGAAGCGCTTTCCGGATCGTGGGGTTTCACCAAACCGGCATTCATGGTGTCGGCGATAATCCGTGATGCCACGGAGTAATTCTTGTCTTCAATAGAAAATCGCTTACGTAATGAAACATTAGTCATCTGATTATTTGAAACATATCGCAAGCAGGCGTGCTGGTAGCAGGCCCGTATTTTGTCTTTCTTAGGAACGTGGACTAATTAACTTCCACAAGTAGGCGCATAGATTTGGGTCAAATTTGTTCGATCTCAGACCACAAAAGTTGATGGAATAGCGAGCTATTTCAATGTTTTTGTGATTTGAAATCGGGCATATTTCGTCCACGTTCCTTATCCATTTTGGTAAGTACTTTGGGAGCAAACAAAGGTACTGTTTTGCATTTTTGCATTGCTTTCAGCCATGCTGGCCATTCTTCTATGATCATAGCCACTAACATGAGTATGAGGTTTAAGGGCAGCTAACCAACAATTAAAATACTCTAAAACGAAGTATGTTTAACGTCGTTGTTTGTCGCCGTTAATCTTTTTTTGGCTATATTCAAATACTCTATATTATCATCAATACCAACAAATTTTCGATTTAGTCTTTTACATACAACTCCCGTTGTGCCACTCCCACAAAAGGGATCGAATACTAAATCGTTGATATTACTGGATGCTATTATAGCTCTTTGAACGACTTCTTCCGGCTTTTGTGTTGGATGTTTCCCAAAAATTTTTTTAGAATTATTGGCTGATGATATTTTCCAGATATCTCTCCATACAGATTTCATTGGTTCCTCGTTTTAAAACCTTCTTGTTATATTTTACCCAACTTTAACTTTATTAAACGGAATGACTTTTTCTGTTTGAGAGTGATTTGAATATGTTGCCCAATCTGGGGTATATTCTTCAGATTGATTACCCCAAGTAATCCATCCTTTTCTTGTCCCTCTTCCAAAAAAGCTCTAAATATGGACCCCAACTGCAAGATTCAATTATATCGTACTGTTCATCTGGTTTCCTGCTATGTTCTCTTTTGCGTGAAGATATAATATTTTCCTGACTTCTTCCTGGTTGTAAAGTTCTAATATTTTTTCCACGAACACCAAATAAAATCATTTCCGTCATATTCCTGAAATAAAATCCAACCCCCCGTCTATCAGGGCCACCATCCTTCCTATGACCGAAGAATGGAAAAACGGCCTGATTGCAGCCTTTGATTATATCGTGAGCCTGGGACGAATCCCTGTCAGCCGGTCAATTTAAACCTGAACAACATCAATTAGATAAACACCCTACCGAAGGCTTCTTTCGACATCCTTTTTTAACTGATGTAAACCAGAAAAAACCTTAAAATTCAGTTGACTTTTATGGAAGGGCAGTAAGTTATGATTTTACGGAAACGAATGAATTATCTCTTGCCTATGCCATATCGGTACACAAGTCACAGGGTTCGGAATATCCCGCAGTCATTATACCTCTAATGACACAGCATTATGCCCTGCTCCAGAGGAACCATTTATACACTTACCAACGTCCGACTACTCGACCTTCCGCGTTAGAAGTGGAGAAATGTTAAAGGGATTCCATTATTGCATCCAGGTTTTGGTCTTTAGCCTTGAATTTCACTCCAATTCCCTTTGGCACGGTCCAAACAACTTTCCCGGGGAGTTCTATCGGTTCTTGTTTTTTGGTCTGAGTTGGAAAATTGACTGTTATCTCCTGTCCCACAGAGAATGCCATGTCAGTTTCGATAGACAGTATAAACATCCCGCCGGCGCTTATGTCTTTCACCAGGCCCTTGAAGGCATCTCCCCAGGTGGAGTAGTTTACAGTTATGGAGCATGGTTTTCTATCATGTTTTCTTCGGTTGGTTTTTCGCAGATCATCGAGCACGCTCAAAAGCTTTTGTTTCTGGTCTTCGGATGCGTTGTCGATAAAAGGGGAGATATCCGTGAGCAATTCTTTTAAACGACCTGTGAGACTATTTTTTTCGGATTGTTGGATGGAATCTGTCATAGGGCACACTCCCAATAACGAAATAGCTTGTTTTAAGGTAAGGTAACCTGTAGCTAAAATCCTCAAAAGTCAATTTGGTAACTGAGGAAACTCTTAAAAAATAACCCGTTGAAGCCATTTTAGTCAAGAACTAATTAAACACCAAAGTCCCGCTCTGCCTCATGTTGGGTTTATTTCGCGATTCCTGTGTGCATTGTAAATTGCTCCGCCCAGTTTCACGTAGAGATTGAGTACATCAACAGCTTCCTGTCGCAGGACATCCCGTGATACTTGCACACCTATCTCTTCGAGGGCTTGCTGCCAGTTCGGGAGCTTCGGCCCTTCATCGAAACCAATGCAACGTGCATCTTCATCTCGAGCACCACAGACCAGCCGTGTGACCCCCGACCAGGGAATG
>JAFDFV010000212.1 GCA_019309665.1 Deltaproteobacteria bacterium
TGATGTTGATGCATTTGATATAGAAGATCTGTTTGAAGATGATTTTATACAAAAAAAATCATTTACAGAAGCTGTTGAACTAAAAGTGAAAGCTCTTATGCTTTTTTCGATTTTACTTGAAGCAGACAGAACTTTTCTTGCCCTGCCTGAAGAATATTTAAAACTAAAAATGGCTCCTGCAGATCAGGTGAAAATTAATCAGGAAATTGTCAGTTCTTTCCTCATTGAAAAGTCTAAAACAGGAAATCAAAATAAAATTCTGAATCAGTACCGAACAAATTTAAGAAATAAAATTATAGAAAATAGCTGCGCTCAGTCAAAAATTGAAAGCATTACCGTGCCTACGGGTCTTGGTAAAACAATGATGGCGGCTGAATGGGCATTAAAACATCGAAATCAAAATAATGTAAAACGAAAAGTTATTATTGTTTTACCTTTTTTATCCATAATTGATCAAACCGTAAAAGAATATAAACAGCTTTTCACAGGGCATAATACTGACTCATTAATTCTTGAAGCACATTCAATTGCGGAACGAAAATATGTAGATGATTCAAATGAGGAGCAAAACAGTAAATTCAATAATGCCATTGATTTTATTTCCGACACCTGGGATTACGATTTTATAATAACAACCTTTGATCAATTTTTATACACTCTTTTATCATCAAAAAATAGGTATCTCATGAGATTTCATAATCTTGCAGATGCATTGATTATTATTGATGAAATACAGGCGCTGCCTCTTATTTTATGGCAACCATTATCAGTTGCGTTAAATTTAATTTCTGAAAAAATCAATACAAAAACATTGATAATGTCCGCAACTCAACCTGAATTTATACAAACATCAGAATTGGTTTCCCACCCTGAAAAAATCTTTGCCCAACAGAACAGGTATGAATTGATTTTAAACCATACAAATTCAGTTAATCTGAACAATTTTATAGAAAACTGTATTAAAATAATTGATGATGAAAACTGGCATTCCCAAAGAGGTTTAATAGTTTTAAACACAAGGGCATCTGCAAGGGCTGTTCTTGATTCTCTAAAAGATAAAATCAAATGCGATGTTTTCTTTTTAAGCGCAGATGTAACGCCAAAAGAACGGTTGGCAAATATCGAAAAAATTAAAAAAAATAAACCCTGCCTTGTTATAGCAACTCAATGTATTGAAGCCGGTGTAGATATTGATATGGATTTTGCCATTCGTGATTTTGCGCCGCTTGATTCTATTGTACAATGTGCAGGGCGTTGTAACAGAAACGGTTTAAAGAAAAGAGCTAAGATTGAAATTATAACATTGGTAAATGAAAATGGGTCAAAATTTTCAGGTTTTATTTATGATAAAACACTTCTGGAGAAAACAGCAGTAATATTAGCACAAAATAAAATTTGTATTCCCGAAGAAAATATTTTTCCATTAGTTGCCGATTATTTCAAAATGCTTAAAAATTCAAAAGATATTGGCAGGCAAAAGGCGGAAGACTGGGGATATTGGAGAGAAGACTTAGATATAAAAAAACTTTTGCGTAATGATAACAGTAAGTATAGTTTTATTGTTATTTCGCAGGATAAACCTGAAGAAGGTGAATTACCATTAAGAAATGCTCTATTCCAGGCTTTGGAAATTGAGGATATATGGGAAAGAAAGCGTAAAATACGTTCTTTAAAACCAAGATTGGCAAAACTGACAATTTCTGTATGGGCGAATAAAGATATTATTCCTGAAGAAATAGCAGAACCTCTGGGATGCTTTTATTTATTAAGAGATGACTACTATATCCCAGGCAAGGGATTGAATTTAAAAAATTTAGATAGTAGTGCTTCAAGTTGTATATTTTAATTATCTCTTTGTTTTAAAATCAGGCATTCAATTTCATTGAAACTTGATTAGAGGGGGATTTGTTGTATGACAAAAGATGAAATTGTGAAATATTGGATTGATTCGTCAGAAGTGGATTTCCAGGCGATGGAAAGCCTTTATGATAAAGGCCACTATGTTTGGGCATTGTTTGTTGCTCATCTTGTTATTGAGAAACTTCTAAAAGCTCATTACGTAAGGAATCTTGATAACAACCCGCCGTTGATTCACAATCTGTTGAGACTTGCTGAGCAAGCACACATTGATCTTTCGGAAGAGCAGAAGAACTATTTGCTTGAAGTTACAACATTCAACATCAGAACGCGTTACCCTGACTACAAATTCAAGTTCCACAAGAAGTCCACAAAAGACTTCACCATGCAGCATATAACCGCGATAAAGGAATTACGGCAATGGCTTCTAAAAAAGATAAAAAGTTAATTTATGCTCTTATAAAAAAGTATGTAATTGTGATGAAAGAGCATAACATACCTGTCTGGCGTTTATACCTATATGGCTCTTATGCCAAAGACACCTTTCATGAATATAGCGATATTGATTTGGCCGTTTTTTGGAACAGGGATGAGATAGATGGTTTTGACGAGGATGTACTTTTGATGAAGCTCACCAGGATGGTGGATTTACGAATAGAGCCGCACTCCTTTGCAAAATCGGACTTTGATGAGACCAACCCGTATATCAAAGCAATAATAGAGACCGGTGAGAGGATAATTTGATTGATCAAACCGCTTTTTCCATAACAGCATCTGATATACTGGAATATCTTTATTGCCCGAGATTCATTTATTTTGAAAACTATCTGGATATTCCGCAACATCAGGAAAAAAGGTTTAAAGTCCAGAAGGGTCGAGATGTCCATGATGACAAGCAGAGGATAAATCCAGCTTACTTGAGAAAGAAGTTGGGATGCATTGAACGGAAATCTTCAGTCTATCTTTCATCTGCACGGGGTATCAGGGGAATTGTTGATGAAATACTTTTTCTGGATGACGGGAGCGCAGCGCCGCTTGATTACAAATACGCAGAGTACAAGGAACGAACATTCAAGAATCACAAATATCAGTTGACGTTCTATGGACAGTTGATACAAGACAATTATAATGTAGCTGCAAACCGTGGTTTTATTGTATATACACGAAGCAGGAATAAGCTGATCGAAGTTCCCATTACGGAGAAGATGTATCTGGAATTGGACATTATAATCAGCGATCTTACCGATGTTGTTCAGAAGGGAATTTATCCAAAGCCAACCCGCTACAAGCAGCGCTGCCCTGATTGCTGCTATAGAAATTTATGCGAAAGGACTATTTGATCCACAGATTACGCAGATTGTATAGATCCAACTTATCAGGCAATAAAATTTAAGGGCAAAAATTATATATGCAAAAAGTTGACGTTAAATCGATTTTTCGTCCATCTTTTTTCTGGGATGCGGATGAAATAGATGCAGATAAACATGCTGCTTATGTAATTGCCAGGGTTCTGGACTATGGGGATGTTGAAGATGTGCGAAAAATCAGAGAAATGTATCCCGATGAGAAAATTATAGAGGCAATTCGAACCAGACGAGGAATGTTTCCCAAAACCGGAAAATACTGGGCAGTAAAATTTAATATTCCCTTTAGCGAGGTAGCATGTTTGAAGAAGTATTATCAACAGAAGCAATACCTGTAATTAAATCATTGGGCCCTCACTTAGAAACGTTTTATCTGGCTGGAGGCAGTGGACTGGCATTACAATTGTTCGAGAAAGAATTGTTCTTGGAGTAAAAATATTTAAAAATAAAGATGTTTGGTCAATTAATAACGTCAAATCAGGAGGTTAATTATACTATGGCGTGGTGGAAACAGACTGAAAAGTGGGCTATCAAAGCCTTAAAAGCGCGATTATCAGCATTTGAAATAAAATATAACCTGCAAGCATTGCAGGATAAAAAGCGAAATCGAGATTGAAGAGAAGATTCCATTAAAACAAGGATTGAAACTGCCAAAAAGAGAGCCAGCAACAAAATCCCCGGTTATTGAAGAGAAGATTCCATTAAAACAAGGATTGAAACATTCATAAGCCTCCTTACGGTTAAACTGAGCCGCCCATTGAAGAGAAGATTCCATTAAAACAAGGATTGAAACTTTTTATAAAAGCGAAATTCCTTCTGATTTATTGGGATTGAAGAGAAGATTCCATTAAAACAAGGATTGAAACTACGGAAATCAAAGGCATTGAGAATAGAAGTAGAAATTGAAGAGAAGATTCCATTAAAACAAGGATTGAAACGCGGCAATGATCCGAACAGTAGAAGCAAGCCCAAGCTATTGAAGAGAAGATTCCATTAAAACAAGGATTGAAACTTATATCGCCGGTGAAGACACTCAAGATGAAATCAAATTGAAGAGAAGATTCCATTCTG
>JAFDFV010000557.1 GCA_019309665.1 Deltaproteobacteria bacterium
TTGTGGACACCGTAGTTGCCCGAAATGTCAGAACCATGTAACCAGCCAATGGATTGACCAACAACAGGCCAAGTTATTGCCTGTCCTTTATTTTATGGTTACTTTTACATTGCCATATGAACTAAGGTCATTGACATGGTACCATCAGAGAGAGGTGTATTCTATTTTTTTCACTTGTGTTGCCAGTACACTGAAGGATTTTGGTTTAAATCCAAAAAATCTGGGAGCAGAAATTGGTATGACCATGGCATTGCATACGAATAACAGAAAACTGGACTTTCATCCTCCCCCAAAAGAGTTCCTAAAGAATGGGTAGTTGACTGCACTCATGTTGGCAAAGGGATAACCGCGCTGAAATACTTATCCCGATATTTATACCGCGGTGTTATCAGTGAAAAAAACCGCGCTGAAATACTTATCCCGGTATTTATACAGAGGTGTTATCAGTGAAAAAAATATTGTATCCAATCAAAATGGTCAGGTAACTTTTAAGTATATTGAAAGCAAAACCGGCAATACACTATATCGCACCCTCAAAGGGGAGGATTTTTACACTATATCGCACCCTCAAAGGGGAGGATTTTTTGCACCTCATCTTACAACATGTGCTACCAAAAGGATTACGAAGAGTCAGGGACTATGGGTTTCTTCATGGTAACGCAAAAAAGTTGCTGTCTCTGGTGCAATTGATTTTGCATGTTGTTATTGAAGAGATTAAACAACGTCCAAGACCTGTTTTTAAGTGTCCGCGTTGTCAGTCGCCAATGGTTATTCTGGGATTCCGTCAATCTGTATGGGAATCAGGATAGCTCTTTTTTATGGCAAAGGCTTGCAATTGCAATTCATTCAAAACAGGAGGAAAAACTTTTATGAAATAGTTAATTTTTTGAAGCCTATCACAGGTTAAGGCATTCCCTCGCCTTGAAAAAAGTGCGTTTTTTAAAAACGCACTTCCTACCCCCAGTTCAAAAAAAGATATTTCCTTATATACAGAATATGCAAACACACCGGGCTTGTCCAACAACCGGATAAGATTGTGGTTCGCTACGCTCACACAATCTATCCTTATTCGTTACTGCTAACTTTGCTATAAAAGCGTACCCCCCCCTCTTGAATTTATGAGACACTGAATGTACTTTATGACAATTACAAATAAAAACATAAAGGAGCTTCAGTGTTATGAAAACAGAAAAAGCAAAAAAATTTTCATGATGCTCACCGCTTTCACAAAGAAGGCATGAGCAAAGCACAAATATCAAAAATTCTGAATATCAGAAAACCAACTATCATTAAATGGTTAAGTCAGGATAGCTATAATGAAAATCGCGGATGGCAAAAAGGCCATGCCCGTAAATATACTAATACAGAAATCGCCGATCATATCTGTGCCCTAAAGCGCAGGCGAATTGAAAACAAGTGCTATTTTGTAGGCAGTAACTACGTTCAGATGGATTACGCCAAACAATATCCTGGTGAAATGCTGCCTTCTATTTGGTTCATAGATAAAACAATACGCCAAGCTAGTCTGCAAACAAAGAAGCCTAAAAAGCACAAAAAAGGTGGAGCACAATATTTACTATATCCAATCCAGTTAATCAGAGATCTGGGCTATATTCAACAATCTGCGGACTTCATTGGCAAAAAATACATTTCTGGGCAAAGTGAACCGATCAACATTTTTTCGACCAGTTATTATGCGCCGTTCAAACTGCATCAAATCAAGCCCGTAAATGCGGAAAGGGCTGTATATGCTATAGAAAAGTTAACAGGACTCTGGCAGAAATATCCTTTGCCGAATGTCTTTCGTATGGATAATGGTTTACAGTTCAGAGGAACTGCCCGGGGCAAACGAAGCCTTGGCACCTTCCTTAAGTTTCTTTTAAATCTTGGTGTCAAACCACTATTCGGTTCTCCATCAAAACCGTGGACAAATCCACATATAGAAGGACACAACCGGGTATTTAATGAAAAAGTATGGGGACAAAACTTTTTCACCAACAAAGATCAGATCACTGTCGAGTGTGAACGTTTTAACAGAGAAAGCCTTGAATATTTTTATTTCAAATATTCTCAACTGGTCTTTAATAGTAACTTCAGTTATATAGAACAC
>JAFDFV010000558.1 GCA_019309665.1 Deltaproteobacteria bacterium
TGAGCAGTTGATAAGACTTTATGTTTTCCTTTAAGCCTTCAATCTTTTCTTTGATATGATTTTTTAGTTTTTCTCTTTTCTCGGTTTCCAAAATCATTCTCCACTCAAGGCATGCTCGCCGTCTAACTGCAAAAATGTCAATATTTCACGGACATTTTCCATTTTGTACCTGGCGATTCAAGTCGTTGTCGGTTCTTTTGATGTTATGGGAGAAGCATTATCTTTATTGAATGAAGGGAGTATTAAGTCCAAACTCGACCTTAAAATCTGTTGCTTTCACAATTGGCTTCACAGTTCTTTTATCTTTTATTAAATCAACAATACCATATTTAGCCATTGTGTTTAATGTTCGTGACAAATTGCTCCGTTTCCGTCCGGTTGCTATTTCCAACTCTTTTTTTTATAGCATCTTCATGGATTACATCTTTGTAGGCTTCTGCATAGCCTTGTTTATTCGTAATATCCCAACCTAATTCTTTAAAAAAAGGATTTATGAATTCAAGACGTACCTGAGTTTCATTATATGAGCCTTTCTTGTACGTTTCTAAGTTATAATCGAAAGTTTCAATCAATTTTATGATTTTGTCAGGTATGTTTATATTTAGAATACACTCTTTATGTTATGAATTCCTCATCCGAAAAAACAACCGTGTGTATCAGCATCGATTTCTGCCACCAACTCCGCAAGACTTCGGGACGAATCAAGTGGGCCATACTTGTGCCATTTCATATCTGCCCTTTGCCAGAAAAGCCTCCAGTGGTTTTTACTCCTAATGAATTTGAGTTTGGCAAAGGGCGCCCAAGTTTCTTCAGATGGGTTATTCCATCGAGGCCTGACTTCAAATATTATTACGTCCTGATTTTGAATCCTATATTCACATCGCAATTTATCTCTGATATGCTCAGGCGATCTTTTCTGACAAAGCATCCCGACCAGCTTTTTTATCTTGTGTATCTCTATTTCGGTAAACGCCAATTTTATAAGGCACATAACGCTGATTCTTTTGCCCGCGCCATTCGCCTCTTCTACCTGGAAATAATGAATTATCTGAAAATCTATATATCCAGATCCGGAAGCATTGCCCCGTATTCCATGAGATTGCGGTGCAGCTCAAAGCATTTTATAAGATCATGACTGATATGAGCAACTCTGGATTCTTTGACATAACGTTCAAGATATTCTTTATAAGCAGGATGAGCGCATTTTTCGATCATCACTTTTGCCCGTTGCATGGGCCCAAGACCCCTCAGGTCAGCCAGCCCCTGTTCAGTAACAATTATTTGAACTGAATGTTCGTTGTTGTCGATGTGCGGACACATTGGAACTATAGAGGATATCTTACCGCCTTTGGCAATAGAGGGAGTCATAAGGATGGAAAGAAAACTGTTTCTTGTAAATTCTCCGCTTCCTCCTATACCGTTCATTATATCCATGCCGTAAACATGCGATGAATTTACGTTTCCATATATATCTGCTTCCAGGGCAGTGTTCATGGCTATTACGCCCAGCCTTCTTATTACTGCAGGATGATTGGAAATTTCCTGGGGTCGAAGCACTATGCGGGGCACATAATAATCAAAGTTATCAACAATCTGTTTCAGCTTTTCAGGTGTAACTGCCAGGCTGGTGGCGCTTGCACCCACCAGCCGTCCCTCTGTAATAAGATCAACTATTGAATTTTGCAGAACCTCGGAATACATTTTAAAATTTGGGATATCAGGATGAGCGCCAAGGGCTGCCATCACTCCATTTGCCACATTGCCGACACCGGCCTGAAGCGGCAGAAAAGTATCGGGTATGCGCCCTGCCCTCATCTCATCAATCAAGAAATTAACCACGTGCTCTGCAATCTGCCGGCTTATTCTGTCAGGCGGAGTGAATTCAGCCAGATAGTCAGGTTCATCGCTTTCCACCACTCCAATCACTTTTTTCGGGTCCACCACTGCGTAAGATACTCCTATTCGGGTCATGGGATCGTATATTTGAATGGGATTACGTTTGGGAGGAGGGGGCATAATGATAATATCCGCTATCTCTCGAAGTCTCTGGGATTGACGTGTATTAATTTCAATTACCACTTTTTCTGCGCACCTCAAGTATGAAGGAGAGGCTCCTATGGATGTAGTCAAATAAACCCTGCCGTCACGCGTTATCTCTGTGGCCTCTATAACCGCTAAATT
>JAFDFV010000213.1 GCA_019309665.1 Deltaproteobacteria bacterium
GAATATGTTTATTATACCAAGGATAACTTTAAAACCTGTCCATCCTGCAACAGACTTTACTGGAAGGCTACGCATAAGAATAATGTAGTCAAACAATTAAAAAAAATACTGGAGATAAAATAATTTTGTCTGAAAAAAATATTATAATTCATAAAGCAGAAGTCAGTGTAAAAGGGGAAAAGTACAGCGGAATTGTTTCATTGATTCTTGTACAGAAGGAAAATGGCTGGACATATGAGGTTGAAGATATGACCCACGAAAATTTATCCTTAATCTGGAGAACCAAATCACCGGAAAAAGCTTCCAGCAAACTAAGGGACGTTTACAAAGACAAAGTCTGGAATTTTAAGATCGTAAAATAATTGACGGCTTTGTATGATTTACTTCAATTTGACAATTTGGCGTTATCGTGCAATTAATATACAAATGTTTGAATCTTCCTGGCTGCCAACTTAGTGAATTGGAAGTAAACAATATACCATCTTGCTTGTCTTTTTGCCCATCTTCGGCGTTGCTGCTTTCGTTACATAGCCTTGTTATGCGCCTTCAGCCGCGCCTTGAAGATGAACAAAAATCCTGCGCAATCTTGGTATATTCTTTATTTCCAAGTCCCTTAGACCAAGTCTATAGTTCTTGAACCTTTAGCCCTTAGGGTAGAAAAATGCGAAAGAAACGATCCATAAACAAATGCCATTTTGTTGCAATAGTTGCAATTTTGACCTTATTTCTTCTTTGTGCGTGCGGAGGACCTCGTCTGCCATTAGAGAAGATCAGGACTTCGCTAAAGGGCGTACCCACGTATTCAATAGTTCTCGACGACATGAAGGAGGAAGGCAATTTATTCAAAACTCATTACCATAAGTACAGTATAATCACGGACGATAAGGCCACGAAGACTGATTGGCTGGAAGTGCCTGAGAACTATTTTAAACAGAATGCTTCTTTTTTGGGTATGACTATCTGGGCCAAGAAAGATGGAAAAGAAAGTAAGAACATTGGGCCGCCTGGTTATGAGTATGTCGGCGATAAGCGATACGGACAATGGAACACGAATTCATCCGGCCAGTCCTTCTGGGCATTTTACGGGCAATACCATTTTATCTCAGCTTTGTTGGGGCATGGTCCGATTTTTCGTAACCATTATAACAATTATACCAGATCCCGCACGCAAAATCAGCCTTATTACGGGCCCAACAAAGAATACGGCACCAATGGGTCTCTGACCAAAAAGCAGAAGCCGAATTTCTACTCTCGGCGAATGACCAGAATGAGGGCTAAACAGTCTTCTTTTTCCGACAGGGTCAATCAACGTGTCGGCCGGACCCGAACAAGCGCCCGCGGTAGGAGCGGTAACTGGGGGAAATAGTCTATGAAACTTGATACAATAATTACCGGCTTGATCCTGATCGTTGCTTTTTACGTTCTGTTATTTATTGGCAAGATAATCAACGATCTGCTGCACCGGGAATACAAACTCAACTTTGAGTTGGTTGAAAAGGACAACGCTGCGCTGGCCCTTGCCATGGCAGGTTACTACTTTGGCCTGGTGCTGGCCATTGGGGGAGCTCTGGTCGGACCTGGTATCAGCCTTATTGATGATTTCACGGATCTGTGCATATACGGTCTTTTAAGCATCATCCTTGTCAATGCTTCCTGGTATATTTGCGACAAACTGATTCTGTTTAAATTTAAAATCAGTGAAGAGCTGATCAAAGATCACAACCAGGGTACAGGCGCGGTTTCTGCAGGGATGAGTATTGCTTCGGGTTTCATTATTTTCGGAGCGGTACAAGGCAAGGGAGGGAATATCTGGACTGTAATCGTTTTCTGGGCTATTGGCCAGATCATCTTGATCTTGACCGGATTGATCTACAATCTTATAACCCCGTATAATATCCATGACGAGATCGAAAAAGATAATGTGGCCGCGGGCGTGAGTTTTGCGGGCGCCCTGATCGCCATCGGGGTCATTGTTGGCCTGGCTGCAGAGAGTGACTTTGAATCCTGGGCAACAAACTTGCCTGACTATCTCGGATATGCCGCTCTGGGGCTCGTATTGCTTCCCCTGGTTCGTCTGCTCACAGACAAAGTCCTTTTACCCACAGTCAATCTTACCGATGAAATCGCCAGGCAAGACAAACCCAACGTGGGAGCTGCGTACATTGAGGCATTTTCTTATATTGCAGCAGCTTTTATTATCTACTGGTGCGTGTAGGGATAGGAAAGTGCTTTCTTTCACATGCCATAGGACAAAATGTTCCGCATAAGCCTCGTCCTAAAAATAGCGATTTTTGCCACGGGCTGCGCTGGTATTGTAGCCGAGTTTGTCTTATCCACGCTGGCCACTTACCTTGTCGGCAATGCTGTCTTTCAATGGACAATAGTTATGTCGTTGATGCTGTTTGCTATGGGGTTGGGCAGCCGGCTGAGCAAACTATTTATAAACAGGTTGCTAGACACATTTATACTTGTTGAATTCGGTCTCTCCATACTTTGCTCTTCTTCAGCAGTTCTTGCTTATGGCCTGGCCGCATACACTGCTCACATTAATATCATCATCTATCTTGTGGCCATGGTCATCGGCGCCTTGATAGGGTTTGAAATTCCACTTGTCATGAGACTTAACAATGCCCACGAGGAACTGAGAACCAATATTGCCGCTGTGATGGAAAAAGATTACTATGGCTCGCTTCTTGGAGGCTTGTTTTTCGCTTTTTTTGCGCTGCCCTATCTTGGTTTGACTTATACTCCCATCATCCTGGGCGCCATTAACTTTTTGGTGGCCTCACTCCTTTTGTGGTCATTTTTCCATCTTATTCATAGAAAAAAGCTGGTAGTGTCTGCGTTTGCCGCCAGTTGTCTTTTCCTGATTTTTTTGGCTGTCCTGGCAAAACCGATCATCATGTACAGCGAGCAGTGTCAATACAAAGACAAGATTATCTACGCGCAGCAGACTCCGTACCAAAAAATCGTGATAACCCAATGGAAGGAATATTTCTGGCTATTTATTAACGGCCAGGAACAATTTTCCAGCTTTGACGAAGAAAAATACCACGAGCCTTTGGTACACCCGGCCATGAAGCTTTCAGCCAATCGGGATAAGATCCTTATCCTGGGGGGTGGTGACGGACTGGCTCTGCGGGAAGTCTTGAAATATTCAGACGTAAAATCGGTTACCCTGGTGGACTTAGACCCGGCCATGACCGATCTGGCTGCCAAACATCCGGCACTGGTCGATATTAACAATGATTCAATGAATGACCCGCGTCTAAAAATAATTAACCAGGACGCCGGCGCCTTTCTTAAAGGAGATGACCACTATTACGGAGCTGTTATCATTGACCTGCCGGATCCGGACACAATTGAGCTGATGCACCTCTATTGCGTAAATTTTTACCGGTTGGTGGCCAGACATCTTAGACCCGGCGGGGTCATGGTTACCCAGGCAACCAGTCCATATTTTTCCAACCAGGCATTCTTGTGCATCATAAAGACAATCAAAGAAGCAGGCTTTACCTGCCTGGCCTATCATAATCAGATTCCAACCATGGGTGAGTGGGGCTGGGTTTTGGCAATGAACGACGCAGCAATGGACGAACAAACCCTGAAACAAAGGGTTCTGGCCGTAGACTTTAACGGCCTTAAGACCCGTTTTCTCAACAACGACGCTATTGTTTCGATGGTCCATTTCGGCAAAGGGGTGATTGAGCAGAATCAGATGGATAAGCTCAAGGTCAATACCCAATTAAATCCGGTTCTCCAGCGTTACTACCAGGCTAACACCTGGAACATGTATTAAGAACGTGGACAAAATAACTTTGCTTTGGTTTTTCAGGCAATCGAAGATTTCTTTTGTACATTTTTTGACCTTCCAATAAAAAACATGTATATCAGGGTGAACTAAAAATGAAGTTAAAGAAAGCAACAACCATTGAAGAGGCTTACCAGGTATTTGAGACACAAAAGCCATTAGATCAGGATAATAAAGAATTCTATGTTGATATTTATCATAAGGATCTTTTAAACCTGAGAAAAGACCTGGTATTGAATTTAATCCCGGATAAATCATTTTTTGTTACGGGCCAGTCCGGCAACGGTAAAAGCACAGCACTCAATTTTCTTCCTGATACGGCAATCCGCAAAAAATATGACGTTAAATACCTGAACGGAAGAGATGTTTTCAAGCTGGATGATATTGATATCATTGATATCATACTGATGGTCGGCTATACCATTGTTAAGGGGAAACCAGCTATACCATTGTTAAGGGGAAACCATAAGAGAAATATTTACGCTTGATAAGCTTGAACTGATTGAGAAAGTAAACGACATTATTGCTGCTTATAAAGAACAGGAAAATTCTGAAAAAAACCTGTTGATCATTATTGATGACCTTGAGAAAATCAGGAAACAGGATCAGACCATTGAACTTTTTATTGATAATATTGATGTGTTTCAAAAAATCAAATGTATCAAAGTTATCACCTTTCCGGTTTATCTTGCCACCCAGTATGCCATGTATCAGGACGCATCAAAGTTCAGCATCCGTATTTCTGAAAATCCCTATAAGGCTTGCGACAAGAATATAGCCGCCAAAAACAGGGAGACCCTTGCGACAGTCATATACAACAGGGTTGAAAAAAAAGATCTTGTTGAAAAGGATGCTGTTGAAAAAGCTGTGGACTTTAGTGGCGGGAATTTAAGATTTCTGATGGATATCATGCAGAAAGCCGCCCGGAACGCCATCAGTCTGGACAGTGAAGATACAAATGATACCAGGCTCACTGAAATTGATGTGGCAAACGCTGCTGAAGAACTGGCAGAACTGCCCTCCTTGGCGGTTATGAAACGAGTCAAAGTTTTAAAATATATTCTAGACCAAAACAAGGAGCCGGAAGATGAAACCATGCAAAAGGATTTTATTAATTCGGTTCAGGACAATTCAATTTTTGCCTATTTCAACGGCCATCCCTGGTATGAGGTCAACCCTGTCATCAAAGAAAGCGTTGAAGTTTATTCTAAAAAATCAGGAACCTCCGCTCTATGATCGTTGATGAATTCCTCACAGCAAAAGACCGGATAGCCCTGAAAAAACTTCCCCTCACCCTTAAATTGCGAAAAAACTCTTCCTGCCTGGTCATTATCGGTGCAGACTCTGTTGAACTTGGGGATGCATTAAGTCAATATATTTCAATGTGCCTTAAAGAGGATGCTTATTTTTTCCATACACCCAAAACAGAATTGATTTTGCCGGAAATCGTGGGTTCCGGCAGCAATATTTCTCTGGACAAATATATTATTATAAAATTGTATGATCAAAAATTAACAGATGCAGGGAAATCAAAAATAAATGCAGGCCTTCTTTTATATCGGGATTATATCCCGGAATATAATCTTAAACTTATTTTTATTCTCAGTCATGATCTGATGAGATATCTTCAAACCAGTGCATATGATTTTTTTTCTTTCAATAATTATTCAAGGTTCTTTTTTGACCATAAATACCGTTATGAAAGAATTGATACGGATAATAGAAAACTTTCAACGCTTATTAAAGAACTGAACACCTATCTGTCAGGAAATAATAAGAAAACAAACAGTATTATTGAAAAAACTTTTTCCATTATTAGAGAAGCATATCAAAAAAGTGAAGCAGACATTGCCTTTGACTATTCCCACAAACTTTTAAAACTTTCCGCCAAATCAAATGACAAATTCCATCAAGCAGTTGCCTTAAGCTATATCGGCGTCATTTACAGATCTAAAGGAGACGCGGACAACGCTCTGAAATATCACATGCAGGCATTGGAGATCCATAAGGAAATCGGCTACAAACAGGGAGAAGATAGTCAATTAGGCAACATCGGCCTCATTTACAGATCTAAAGGAGACGCCGACAACGCGCTGAAATACCTGAAACAGGCTTTGGAAATTGCAAAAAAGTATAAATTTAAATCCCTTGAGAAAAAAATCAAATCTTCTTTGGATGAAATAAAGAATAAAATTCTACAATAGCGCCATCAGAAAGATAGCCCTTAGAATATTTGGGGCAGGTAAGAAACGGGGAAGTTATTTCGTCCCCGTTCCTAAGCGGGCGCTTCAAATCCATTTCCAGGGTTTTTGAATAGGATAGAATTATTCGCCTTATCAGCTTACCAGCGCTTACCTGGGCAAAATATTGGTGAATTGATATTCTTCTACGGGCTCACCTGTTGAGGCTTCAAATTCATCTTCTCCCCACTGTTCAATACCAAGATATGACCGTCCTTCATCGTCCTGGTAGCTCCACTGGAGCACTTCCTTGCCGTAGCCCTGTCCATCCTTATAAAAGCTGCCACCGGCTGTTTCTTCCTTATAATAGGTGACCCCATCAAAGACTATCTTTTCCGGCGGATCTCCAGTCTCAATGATCTTTTTCTTGATTTGCGAATCAAGGCTACCAAAGGCGATCTTCCGGCTCAGGCTCCATTCTTCCTCGTCATCAGACTCCATCTCAAGGTAAACAACTTGGTCCCCGCTTTTGAGTTGCCACTCGTGAGAAATATCACCCTCGCTCCAGTCGTAATAATTGTAAGCAGATACTTCCCACGTTTTCAGATCGTAATCAACCAGGTAGCCCTTCTTAAGTTTGGCCAGGGAAAGATCTTTTAAAGGGTCTAATTCATCTTTTTTGTTTTTCTTAAAAAAGTCTCTTATTTTCATAACTGCTCCGCTCCTAACCCATTCCCATTTTCTGCTTTAATTCCAGTAAGGATTGTGACGTGCTCGGAGGCGAACCGCCGGACAGAGCTTTGTTAATTTCATCATCCACACTTTTGTCTGCTGTAGCCATTTCGCCATAGGCCGTTGCAAGGGATTCGTCTTCCTCAACCCTTGACCGCATTTTTTCCAGCATGGCGATCGTGCCTGAGGAATCAACCCTGGCAATCTGCTGATTGATCTTCTTGGTGGCCGATGCTGTTCTGGCCCTGGCCTTTAACGTGATCAGGTCGTTTTCATAAGTGGTAACTGTTGACTTGATTTTATTAACATTGGCCTGCAGTTGGTTGGCCATCTGCTCGTGCCTTTCGGCATCCTGGGATAGCTGCACTGCCTCGGCTGCAAGCTGTTCCTTCTGGTTTAGGGCCTGGGTGGCCAGTCGTTCGGCATCTGTTGAATCAAGTTCGCCGCCTTGCATTTTCTGTAAAAGCATCATGGCCTTGCGCTCGTAATCAGCAGCCAGTTTCTTTTTGTTGTCTGCGTCCCTTCTTGTCCGAATCGCCATGCTCTTGACCTCAGCCAGACTGCTCATGGCCTGTTGCAGATCCTTCTTGAGATCGCGGATGCCCTGTTCAGTCATTTTTATAGGATCTTCGAGCTTGTCAATTAAAGCGTGAGTTTCGGCCTGGGTCACCCTGAAAATACGTTTAAAAATAGACATAATAAAAAAACCTCCTTTAGTTTGTTTTACCCACAATTAGTCAAAAGTAGCGCTTGATCATTTTTTTGCATAATCAAGCAGTTCCGAGCTGTATTCGGCCAGGGCCAGACCCAGGGCATGGATGGAAGCTTCAAGCTCGTTTCGATCCAGGTTTTCCAGTTGGAGGGTGTCCCTAAAAAGGACTAATTCCGCATTTTCATCCAGGACAAAGGCGCCGTGAACCAGATCGCGATTCATCTGCAGCAACCGTTTAAACATGTCACCTGAGTCATGGGGCACCTTCATGATAACCTGCTCCAAAACCAGAATAGGTTCTTCGCAGTCTATCACCAAATTCTTAATGCCGTTCTCCTCATCATCCACTACCACCAATTCTTCTGCCGGATCCTCACTGATAATGGGTATTTCCATCTCAAATAGATACTGTTTGACCAAATCAAATTTTTCAGGCATGTTAACCTCCCTTTCATACGTTTTTAATTAGTGCCTGAACGAAAACCCCCTGTTTTCGGTCAGAAATTCGAAATTCGAAGCACGAAATACGAAACAATGACCAAAATACAAATTTTTTAATGACAAAAACATTGTATTTCCTTTCGGATTTCGATATTCGGATTTTGCCTGAACATGACTTTTCGTTCAGGCATTAATTAACTGAATAAGAATATTACCTATTCTCAATCCCTACCCCAAGTCAGGACGATTTGTGGCAATGACTACCAGTTCATCTTCCGCACTGAGTTGGTAATCCGCATCAGGATTGGCAATCAATTTGTGCGTTCCCTTTTTTTCCACAGCTACGCAGAGTAAGCCATGATTTTTTTTAAGTTTGCACATAACTTCAAAAAAAGTCAGTCCTATCAGGGAAGAAGGCAACTCAACCTTGTACAGTTCGCTTCCGTAGCGGTTACTGACCAGTTCGGTAATCATGTGGGTAATTCCGTGGTCCAGGGCCGCCTGCACCAGAAGATTAGTACTCAATTCGCCCACCACGATGATCTCGTCCGCTTTTGCCCGCCGGCAGTGTTCAACATTCCTGGACTCTATCAATTCTACACAGACATAAACATCCGGATAAAGAGTCTTGATGGTCAAGGTGTCTAGAATAGTCCTGGCGTCACGGACGCGAGCATCCAGTTGATCATCCGAGAGCTGGATTACTGTCTGAGCATCTTTCAGGTTAGCCATTTCAAGGACATTGGGTTGGACTTCGCCGCGAAGAAAGTGTAAATTCGAATCATCCAGGGGCTTTTCAGCCAACTCTGCAATAACAACTATCGGTACATCCCTGGTTTTGTCGTCAACACGTAGTTCTGTTATGATATCACGGCCCCGGAAGTTCCATCCACAGATAACAAAATGTCCTTTCACACTTACTCTTTTCATGCCTTTGTTCTCCATGAGCTTGTTTTCGATAAGAACGCCGGTTATGGTAGCAGTCAGCACACCCAAAAAACCAATCCCCAGCATCATAAGCGCTATGCCCACAAACCGGCCACCCAGGGTAGCTGGAGAAATATCACCGTATCCTACGGTGGTCACAGTCACAATCGACCACCAAAAGGCATCAAAGAACCCCAGCCCTTCTTCGAAATATGAAAAAGCCACTGTGGCCACAAAAATCAAAGCCAACAGTGCAAGAGCCGCCTTGTGCAGGTTCTCCCGTCGCAGTCGAAAGGATATTAATCTTAATATTCGCAAAAAATAAAGCATTAATTCAACAATAAGAATTTATTAATTCTCTCCTCTTGTAAATCTATAAGAAATAGAATAATATAACAAGCATAACAAGGTAAAAACAGGAAAATTCGAAATTAGGTGAATGTAGTCAGAATGAATTCACATGAAGCCATTCCTCAATTAAACATTGATTGCTACGGATGCAAGGGCGACCTCAATAATAATGATCGAATAGTTCAGATGGCTGAGCGAGCTGCAAAGCAGGTGGGTGCAACGGTTCTCGGAAAGGGTTCCGTATCGTATCCGGGCAGAGGAGTAACTGCGGTAATATTTCTGGCTGAATCACACATTCTGGTTTCTACATATCCTGAATACAAGTACGCAATAGTTGAAATTTTCATGTGCAACTCACAGGCAGACCATCGTGAATGCTGGGGTTGTTTATACGACTATTTACAGCCTGAGCAGATCAGTGTAAATCAAGATGTCCATTATGTCGGAAACGGCAATGGGCTTGCACTCCACAAGGCTTCAAGAAATTTTGAAAACTCATTATGAATTTAACCAGGGGCAACGGGAGGTTGGCTATGTCAAAGAAAGAAGCAATACCCCTTGAAGATCTTTTGAAACATCCTGAGGTTCAAAAGGTAACCAGCAATATTAACCAGGAATTAGTTGAAAGAAGAGAATATGCTCCTCCTGTATGTAAAATTTTTACATATC
>JAFDFV010000559.1 GCA_019309665.1 Deltaproteobacteria bacterium
CAAAATTACTCCATCAAAACATTAGGCTGTAAAGTAAATCATTGCGAGTCAGAATCCATAATTCAGCTCTTGAAAGAGTCGGGATGGACTTCTGTCCCTTTAGGAGAAGATGCAGGATTTTGCATAATAAATACATGCACCGTTACCCGGAAAGCAGCCATGCAGTCAAGGCAGGCAGTAAGACTTGCAATTCGCTCCAACCCGCGTGCGCGTATAATTGTTACAGGCTGTTATGCACAAACCGAACCCGATGAGATTAAAAAAATCAAAGGAGTCCATTATATAATCGGTCATGCCGGCAAACATAAAATCCCGGAAATAATTACATCAACAGAAAAAAAGGATTTTGTATTTCCTGTAACCATTTACAATGACATAATTAATGAAAAAACTTTCAAGCAAATGCCTGTTGCGCTTGGGGAAAGAACAAGGCCTTTTCTAAAAATACAGGACGGCTGCAACGCTTTTTGCTCCTACTGCATTGTTCCTTACGCCAGAGGCCGCAGCCGCAGCATACAGGGAAGTCGTCCTCTCGGGCATACACCTTGGCCGCTATGGACTTGATCTCTCACCGCAAACAAATTTAACAGAACTCATAAAACATATAAATAAGTCAAGGGCTATAGAGCGCGTCAGGCTAAGTTCAATAGAACCTCTTGAATTAACTGAAGCCATTATAAAAACAGTAGCTGAGTCAGATATTTTCTGCCGTCATTTCCATATTCCTTTGCAGAGCGGAGATGATTTAATATTAAAAAAAATGCGACGGCCATATACAAGATCAATGTTCAGAAAGTTACTATATAGAATTCATGAATTAATACCTGATGCCGCAATAGGAGTTGATACTATTATAGGATTTCCGGGCGAAACTGAGGAAGCCTTTGAAAATACATATAATCTAATTGAAGAACTGCCGGCAACCTATCTCCATGTCTTTCCTTTTTCATCCCGCAAAGGAACACCGGCAAGCAGCTTCCCGGATAAAGTACCATCAAAGATTATTAAAGAAAGATGTAAAATAATGCGTGATCTGGGAAATATCAAAAAAAAGAAATTTTACAAAAAAAATATCGGGAAAAAGGTTGAAGTTCTTATAGAGGCAAAAAGAGACAAGGCAACAGGCTTTTTAAAAGGTATGACTTTAAATTATTTGCCGATATTTTTGAGCGGAAACGATGATTTGAAAAATACAATAGTTGATGCTAAAATTGAAAAAATAAATAACGATAATTCTTTATTCGGAACTATTTAGTGCCCGAACGAAAACTAGAAAATTTTTTCAAGTTCAACCTAAGTTGAGCGATTTTTTGCGAAGATATGTGCTGAGATCTTGATGCATAAAGATTTGCAAAAACCGCAGGCATACCCGTGGATATGTCGAGGATTTTTGCGAAGCCTTTATGCGCAAGAGATCGGCGCAGATCAAGTAAAAAATCGCTCAATTTAGGTTCAAGGAAGGCGCAAATTTTAACCACAGGAATACATTGTGTATTTTGAGGATTAAAATTTAAGCCTGACGCAGAAATTGGGAAAATTAGCAGTTTTCGTTCAGGCACTATTTGATCCCCTTTTCTTTTTTTATAAGTTCATACGCCCCTTGAATCTCCCGGAATTTATCATTAGCAAATTTTGTAAACTCTTCAGGAAGACCCTTTGATGCAATCTTATCAGGATGGTATTCTAATACCATCCGCTGCATCCGAGAATTGCATAATATTTTTCAAAATCTTTAATATATCTGGACTTAAGTTTACTGTATTCCGCATCATTGAAGTTGAATACTCTTGCAGCAGAGTGAATAAGCTGTTCTTCACTCTCACTAAGGACTCCATCGGCAACAGATACTCTAAAAAGCATATCCATCATAAGTTCCAGGAGCTGAGGCTGTCTGCTAAACTGCATGTAGAACTGATTCGCAAAATCATAGAAGGTTGTTCATGGCAAGTCTTTTGCTCTCAAGATTAAGGTTTAAGTCGTTAACCATAAAATCCTCTATGGACTTAATTTCTTCCTCTGATATGCGGCCATCCACTTTAGCAAGCTTTGCAAGCATTGAAAATGCCGCTATAAAAAAAGTAAACTGAGACTCTTCGCCTGATGAAAGACGTGCATTATCATTAACATAGTATTGCTTTTTGCTTGAATCAAAAGTATGTCCAAATGCAGCTCCTGCGACAGCACCGAGAGGGCCGCCTAATGCAAATCCTATAGTACCTCCAACAACTTTTCCAAACCAACCCATATTATTATACTTCTCCTTAAAAAATTTATTCGTTTATA
>JAFDFV010000214.1 GCA_019309665.1 Deltaproteobacteria bacterium
GTTTTCTATCAATTTTCGGATTATTTAATACTGGAACCGTTGCGATTACTGAAAGCCCAAGAAAGGTCTCAACATCTTTTGCATCCCTGAATGATGAGTCAAGAAACTCTAAAAGATAAATTATTCCACCACCAATAGCTATTCCTGCTGCAATGGCAAACAATAATAATCTTTTCATATTTGGCGATATGGGTTTTTCAGGCACTCTTGCAGTATCAACAATGCGGAACTGTTCTCCCTTTTGTTTTTTCTCCATATTTACCGAAATTTCAGCTTCCAGCTTCCTGTTTAATAATGAACTGTATGAATCTTGTATGTTTTGATAGTCTCTTCTTAAAGATAAGAGTTCCTGTTCTCTTTTTGGTGTATCTTCAACAAGCTTTTCATAATAACGAATATTATCTGATAATTTTACAATATCTTCTTCCAAAGTCTTTATTTCTGTTTTTATTCCTTCACGTTGTCTTGTATATGTGTCGCTATAACTTATGCTGTTCTCTGATGTTTCTAAATCTTCAGTCCCCTCTGATTTATTTTTGTTTTTTGAATCAAACTCATTGATAATCTTATTAAGCCTTATTACATCAGGGTGTCGATCAGTATATTTTGCTTTGAGGCTTGCAAGCCTTTCTTTCATCTGGTCTATTTTAGATAAATATCCGGTTTGATTAGTACCAATAGTTAATGGAAAATTCTGTATTTCCGGCGATATTCTGTTTTCAAATTCGACAAGTCTGTTTTTCGCAACACTGAGGCTGCTTCTTTGTTCACTGAGCAGCTCTTGAAGTCTGTCTAAAATCCTGAGATTAGTTTCAAGCTGTTCAGGCAGACCCCCCATATATTTCTGATTATATAGTTTAAGTACCTCTTCACGTTCCTCAAGACGCTCTGTCATAATTTTAAGCTCATTTTCAAGAAAATCACTTGTACCAACAGCCTGAGTTTCCCTGAGCCTGAGATTTTCATCAATAAAAAAGCTTGCCAATGTATTTGCTATTTTTGCAATATTTTCAGGGGATTTCCCTTTTACTCTGATAGAAAAAGAATCAGCAACCCTGCTGGTCCTTGTAACATTAACGCTGATACTGTTCCGCAAGGTCGCTATCTTGTCTTCCATAAATATATTTTTATATTCAGGGCCTGAAAACAGGTTAAACTGTTCAATAATCTTTTCAAGATTGGTTCTACTCATAATCTGCTGTGATATAGTGCTTATTCTTGCTTCAACGCCGGCTGATACGATAGAACGTACATAATCTGTTGGGACTCTCTGCGGTTGTATGAGTATCAATGTGCCTGAACTGTAAATCTTGGGTAGAGTTAAAGCAAAATAGATTCCTGTTATCATTGAAAGACAGAAAGGAATAATTATAAACCAGCGGCGTCTTAATAAAATATCAACAAAATAGCCAAGTTTAATTGCTTCGGATTTATTTTGCATGGAGTTATGTTTTCCTCAGCCTTAAAATTTTGTAACGAGTGCAGATATCCCCATTTAGAGAATAATGACCTTAAATAATCTCTGCGAGCCTGATTTGTAAATTTCTATTTAATTCTTTGATTTATAAATTACGAGCAAATTACATGCCTTTTGCCTTAATTATTCACCAAGTCGTCAAGTAAAAATAACCTATACATCTTGCTTGCCCTTTTTGATTGTTTTCTGTGTTCCGTCAAGGCCCACATAACTCGTTATGCGCGTCTTAACGCGCCTTGAAAACAAACAAAATTACGGCGCAATCTGTACAACTTATTTATACTCGGCTCCTAAACGCTGATATGTTGTGTGTGTTGATTCCAATTATTAGCATTAGGAACGAAATAGCTTCCCCGTTCCTTAGCAACAATTTATATTACATGTTAGCAACATTTTTCTCAACATTATATATTTTTTTTTCATAACTATATGAAATTTATTTCATAATTATTATGAAAATTTATTTATTTTTGAATATTGAATATTTACAGTTGTTGTTATAACAGAAAAAATCTGCTTGCTAATTATAATAACATACTATATATATTTAATTTATTACTTAAATTAAAGGGTTAAATATATGACAAATCCATACAAAATTTTAATTATTGATGATAATGAAGAAGTTCTTAACGTCCTTTATAATTTTTTCAGAAAGAAAAAATATGACGTTGCGTCTGCTTCTAATGGCCTGGATGGATTAAAATTGTTTGAAGAAGATGGATTTGATTTAGTTATTACAGATCTTGTCATGCCCAATATAAGTGGTGTCGCAATAATAACAATTGTAAAGCGAAAATACCCTGATATGCCGGTTATAGCTATAACTGGATGGGGAGAGCATCCGGAAGCTTTAGCGATAGAATCACATGCTGATCTGGTATTTAAAAAACCTTTTGAGCTTCCTGAGCTTGATAAAGCGATTACCGATCTTCTTTCCAAAAAAAAAGGCTAAGAGTTTGCCATGAAATAAGCATTACATGAGAGCCAATTTCAAAACGTCCCATTTTGCCCAATCTCTGCGTCAGGCTCAAATTTTAATCCTCGAAATACTAAATGTATTCCTGTGGTTAAAATTTTCGCCTTCCTTGACCTTGTGTAAAGCATAGAAGAAAAAATATATGGGCCCCACTTTAATTGGTACAAGCAAAAATATTATAAGAATAAGAGAACTTATTAAACACGTTGCAGGAACTGGTTTAAATATTGTAATTTCAGGTGAGACCGGGGTAGGAAAAGAAGTCATTGCACAAAAACTGTATGAAAGCTCTCCAAGAAAAGGCAAGCCTTTCATAAAAATTAATTGTGCGGCATTGCCCGAGGGATTACTGGAAAGCGAACTTTTTGGTTATGAACGTGGTGCATTTACCGGCGCAGAAAGAAAAAAAAGAGGAAAATTCAAAATAGCTCATGAAGGAGTTTTGTTTTTAGATGAAATCGGCGATATGTCTGTTTCGCTTCAGTCCAAACTTCTTCATGTGCTTCAGAGTGGGGAGTTTGCCCCTCTCGGATCTGAAAAAGAAATAAAGACCGATACCTGGGTAATAGCTGCTACAAATCATGATCTTGAGCAAGACCTGAAAAATGGCAAATTCAGAGAAGATTTATATTACAGACTAAACATTATAAAGATTCATATATCTCCGCTTCGTGAGAGGGTTGAAGATATACCACTATTAATTGAATATTATATAAAAATATACAATTCGCAATTTGTAAGCAAGAATCTTATAAAACCGAATAAAAACATTATGGAGAAGTTACTATCATATCACTGGCCAGGTAATGTTAGACAGCTCCAGAATGTATTGAAAAGATCTATTGTTTTAAACGACTGGGAAAAAATTATTGAAGAATTTCCAACCAGTATTGATAATGCTAAAGAAGATTTAATTACGTCTGAATTGCCACCGGAAAAATTCACACCTGTTGCTGATTTTATTAACTTTGAAGGTGGAAATTCACCTGATCTTGCATCTTTTTCTCTTAAAAAAATAAGGAAAAATATTACAGATAAGGTTGAAAAAGAGGTTATATCTTATGTTCTATGTAAAACAGGATGGAACCGGAGCAATGCAGCTAAAATTTTAAAAATCAGTTATAAAACCCTCCTGTATAAAATTAGCGACCTTAATATTGCCCCACCTCAATAGATTAAAGCTATAGACTTTCAGATAATTAATTTCACTGTGTTATCAGTCGTCGACGTATAACTAATACGCCTTCCTCCTTCTAGCCTTGTGAAATTAATTATCTGAAAGTCTATAAAAATCTTCGATTTTGTGAATAGCCCAATTTCTGATTTCAACGTTCCGTGAACGCTTACTACTTATTTAATGTTGTATTTTTTGTATCTTCTTTAACAAGAATTGATAGAAGACGGATAATTTCTTTGTTTTGCTTCATTATTTCATCATATTTTTTGAGCATTTCATTATACTTAACAAGCAGTTCCTGATTATTTTTGTATAATAAACTTAGTGCTTTTGTTGTATAGAATGATCCAACGGCGAGCTGCCCAAATTTATAGTCGGTATCTACCGAGCTATTGGGTGGAGGAATCATTGCTTGATATTCATTACCAAAGTTTTCTATAAGTTCATCCATGGGGTCACAAATAGCTGCTTGAGGAAAAACAAGTATTATAAATATAAGGGCAACAAAAGTAATAGATTTTCCTTTCATTTTTTTTCCTTTCTTGAGGTACCGGGCAAAAAAACGAACTTCCAGTCAGCATATGTTTTAGCTTTTTCAAAATCAAAATATTCTGAAGGAAAATTTCCGACTTTGATGGGCTTCTTTTTACTTCTACTAAACACACCTTTAATACCTCCCTTAGAATCACTGACCAAAGCCCATTCCCCATCTTCAGCCATGGGGTCTAAATAAATTTTCCTGATATGTCTACGGGTAGCTAAATATCGTTCATCCTTTATAAGAGATTGCAAACTCCGTGGATAAGCGGTAGTTCTACCAGCAGGAGCACTTTTATAATATGATTCTATCGCTCGCCTAATTTTATCACCCCTGAATATGAGTTCCTTTTCACGTTCTCTTTGGATGACTGTACTCCAGTATTTACTAGCGGCAGTCAAGGAAATGCTTAAAATTACGACTATAATTAAAGCACCTAGATATGTAAAACCTTGCCTGTTTTTCACCATTCATTATAAGGAGTACCATTCAGGCTCACATAGTCGCTTCCGCTGTGAACGTCATATACTCCCCCCTCTTCTTCATCACCCTCAGGTGGAATAATAATCCATGTTGATGCGGATTTGGTAAATGGATCAATTGGTACTGCTCTTATATATTTTTCTTCTGCAAGAGCTTCAAGATCGTCCGGATATTTCCCGTAATCAGCATAAAACTGATCTATAACGTCTCTCATTACAAAAAGAGAACGCCGAAGAGACGTTTCCTGTGCTCTTATGCGAGATTTCAAAAAATTGGGTTGAGCAATTGAAGCTAAAATTCCAATAATTGCAATTACAATTAACAGCTCTATCAGGGTGAATCCTTTATGATCTTTTTTAAGTGACATATTAGTATATTGATTAATCGGTTTAAACCATTACCTCTGGTAGTGGTACCATAAGGTTTTACCGTTACAGTAATTATTTAAGAGTGCCTAAAGTGAGCTAAAGTGCCTAAAATGCCTAAAGTTAAGGAATCCTGCCATTTTATATCTGCATGCCTGCCTCCGGCTTGTAGAGCCTGGGTTTCTCTATGCCCTCAACGTACTGGCAAGAGAGTGATTGAAAATCCTTCCGATTTTGGTTGTCAATCAGCGCGCCGAAGGCGTACCACAACTTTAGGCGCTTTAGCTCACTTTAGGCATTTTAGGCACTTAGCAGTGTGTCAGGGTACCCTTGAGGACTAATGTAAGCAAGCCATCTCCTGGGGTGGCAATTTGACTTATTCCCCAAATATATATTACCAATCCTTATAATAACTACCATCAAGTGCTTGTTTATCACTTTTTGAGTAAATATCATATACATCCTGTTCACCCCAAATAATACTGTCAGGTTCATCGGAGTATGACCTGAGTCCCCATTCACCATCATCTGACATAGGATCTTTGGGTATTCTCCTAAGAAATTTTATTTTGAAAGGCACGATATCCTTAAGCATTATCCCTTCTACTAGTACCTCCAGATTTTTTGGATACCCTCTTGAAACAGCATCTTTGGAAATTTTTCCCTCGTCCACAAATTTTTTATATTCATCAAGAGCATTCCTGACAACTCTCAGATTCTGCTTGAGTTCCAACTCCCTGGTCCTTGTATATGTTATTTTTGATAATGGTAAAATCCCGGTTGCCAGAATAGACAAAATTGCCATGGTCACCATTAATTCTATAAGTGTGACGCCATTGCACTTGCGAATTAAGCCAAACAAAATTATCCTCCAAGTGCAAAATTCAGTTAGAATTTTTTGATGAAGTTTTATTATCGTTATTATATTCAATTTTTTGCTGTGATTCTTTTTCGTTCCGAGAATCTTTGTTAGTTTTTTCTGAATTAATGAAGTATTCCTCCATCGGAAAATCAAGGTATTTTTTCTCATAAAGGCTTTCATAGGGTACTCTTTGCGAAAAGTCTTTTTCCTTCCCAGACCAGATCTGCATTACATTTGTTTCCGGTATTTCCTGACTTTGAGTAACAATGGGTGTGATAACTATAAGTATATCTGTTTGCGTATCGCCGGTGTTATAGTTATGAAAAAGCTTTCCAAGAAGAGGAATGTCTCCTAACAGCGGAATTTTTCGTACTGTCTGCCTTTCCTCATCACTTATTAATCCACCTATTAATACTGCCTCACCATCACGCACAGTTAAAACGCTTCGAACATTACGAGTCTTAATTGAATACTGGGGATCAGCCGCTGTGCCTACATTTGCACCCAAAGTGCTTACCTCTATGTTAAGTTTCAATGCAATCTCATCATGTATGTTAATTGTTGGTTCTGCCTCTAGTTTTATACCAATGTCCTGATATTGGTAATCAGAGGTTATATCGCCTGTGGCTGAGTCCACACGACGATTTGTGCGCAAAGGGATTCTTTCTCCTATTAGCATAGATGCTTTTTCAGAATTTTTTACACGTATCTGTGGTTTCGCCAAATGGGAAGAGAAAGCAGTAGTTCTTTATCTGAAATTCTACCTATATCATACAGGGAACCCCAAACTGCAGGAGGTGAAGCATCACTACTAATTCCAGAGGTTGTCTCGCCTATACCAAGAGTCACAGACTCTGAAAATTCTAATCCAAGTTGTTTTTCCTTAGTTCTGCTCACTTCAAGAATTTCAACATTAAGAAGAACTTCTGCTGGTGTTCTGTCATTGGCGGCTATGATTTTGGAGGCAATATCGACTACTTCTTTTGAACCTCGTATAACAATAGAATTTAGCTTTTCATTGGCGATAATAGCCTTGTTTTTAAGAATTTTGTTTAGAAGTGAAACCGCCTTTCTCGCATCAATATCGGCAAGATAAAAAGTTCTTATCTGAAGATCCTGATACTCCTTAATTTTAACAGGTGTATCAGGGTAAATAATCATTGTATTGCTGTTTATCAGCTTGGCAGATAATTTATTCGT
>JAFDFV010000560.1 GCA_019309665.1 Deltaproteobacteria bacterium
AGAAATTATGCAAACTTGTTTCGTAATAGAGTGATTTTATTAGGATAATATTTTGTGGTGCCATAAAATATGCTCAAAAGATGCTATTTCTCGGTGTTTTTTCGCAAAGATGGGTTAGGTGTTTTTTTATCATCATGTTGTATTGGGAAAACTTTCGCAAAACCAATCGCAAAAAATTCAAAAGATTTGTTTTTGCTGTCTTTTCCCAAAAGGTAGATTGCAATTCCTTCAAAGTATGAGACTAAGAGTGCTACAGCTGCAATCTGGCAGTGAGGTATCTTTATGAGGTGCTCTGCTGGCATTAGAAACCAATTGCGCATTCTATCCTCAAAGACATCAATCAAGTTTTTGTAATCCCCTGACTCAAGTTTTTGATGGCTTAATTTTGGACTAATAAAATTTTGTATAATATACTCCACTATATCTATTCCCAACTTTCTTGAATAATGGTTGTAGAAAGAACATCTTTGCCAATAATAGCTTGCAAGCACTACTTAAAGTTTATTGTCCTCAATTATTCACCGACATATGTTCCATCAGGCATTAACTTACAATCTCCATTAACATATGATCCATCAGGACATAGAGTGAGATCTCTACCATCATCATCATTACCTCCTACATATGATCCATCTGGTGCAAGTGTTGCGTCTCCGCCACCAACATATGAACCGTCGGGTGCGAGAGTTGCTTCCCCTCCACCAACATAAGAGCCATCGGGCGCTAATGTGCAATCTCCTGACACATATGTACCATCTGGACATAAATCAGCAACAGCAATCAGAGGCAATAAAAATAATAAGAATGCTGCTAAGAAAGTGTATTTTTTCATTGGTTTTTCCCTTTCACATTTTTAAAATTATGCGTTAAACTTTTGGCGTACAAACATAACAATTTAAATGTTAAGAAATAAATCAACGATATTAGCTATCCAAATATTATTTCTTGATTCCTATCGTATATGAATATGACCTTATTTTGTGAGCGTTCACGTTGAAATCAGAAATTTGGCCTTCATGCTTTTGTACTGTTCTTCCCAATTTCAAGCTGTAAACGGCTACTCTATTTTTCATGCAAAAGTAAGAAGACTGTTAGATCATGCAAGCGATGTCATGAGAAATACGGGTTAATGCTTGAAACTCCTCTGCCCTGTATAAACCATTGTAGCATCTGCCTCGTTGCAGGCATCAATTGACTGATAATCATTGTTTGACCCGCCCGGCTGAATCACTGCGGAAACACCTTCACTTAGCCCCACATCAACACCATCCCTGAATGGGAAAAATGCATCACTGACCATTGCGGAACCGATCAGTCCGCCCAGTCCGCCCTTTTCACTTGCAACTCTGCTGTCAATCTCTTGCTTTTTATCTTTATCTTTTAATTCATTATAAGGAATTTGATCCATCTCAAAGCAATAACGGTCAGCAAGCTTTCGATATGCTTTATCCCGTGCTATCTCGGCAACCCCTACCCTGTCCTGTTCGCCTGTACCAATACCAACTGTAACCAGGTCTTTTACATAAATAACAGAATTTGATGTAACTCCTGACTCAACCAGCCATCCAAACAGCATATCATTATATTCTTTCTCAGTTGGCTCCCGGTTAATCCTGTAATTCTTCCCTTTGTATTCACACTCGGCTGTATTAAGATCATCTTTCGACCGGGCAGCGGGTACAAAAGACCACTGGGCGACAATACCTCCATCAATCAGGCTTTTGAATTCTACAAATCTCTGCCCGACAAAATCCGTCAATCTGTCTATATTGCCTATCCTTATAACTCTACAGCCCTGTTTACAGTGATACAACCTCCAAAGGCAGCGATTCTGTCTGCCATGTTCGCCTTAATATAGGCATCCTCAAGTGTATCAGACTGGGCTACCCCGCATGGATTGTTGTGCTTTACAATTACCACGGTAGGTTTGTCTTTAAAGTATTTCAGGATATTAAGGGAATTGTCGGCATCAGTTAAATTTGTCTTGCCCGGATGCTTGCCTGACTGCAAAAGCTCAATATCTGATGCC
>JAFDFV010000215.1 GCA_019309665.1 Deltaproteobacteria bacterium
AAAACGGCTGCTGCCTCTCTATCCACAGATGAAGGTGATTTATATGTCGGGATACACGGACGACGCAATTGTTCATCACGGTGTTCTGGAGCCGGGGCTGAATTTTCTTGAAAAGCCATTTACACCGAAAGGTCTGACCCTCAAGGTGCGGGAGGTGCTGGATGAGTGAATAAGAATATAACCGCACACAGGATTATAATTTCAATATTATTCGGGCTGCTTGGCCTTGTCGCAAACTTTTATTTTAGTTTCTCTTTCCCACCCTATACAGCAACCGTTTTAATAGGATTGCTGTTTCCAATGCTAATAACTCTGACCTGGGGTTGGAAGTATGGATTACTGTCGGCACTAACCGGCGGCTGTCAATCTATGTGGTGCTTATGGGGTCCCAGCAATGGTTATGCTGCGTTTTTTGTCGTGCCTCCTTTCACATTATGGATCATATGGCACGGGATCTGCGCCAACTTACGCAGAAAACAAAAAGATCATAAGTGGTGGTTAAACATATATGCTGTTGAGGTCCCATTTAGGATACTCAGTACAATAAATCTATATACACTGAGCAGATGGGCTATAACACTAAACCCACCTCCCTGGAATTGGGCAGCTAATTCAACGAATATAATCCCATTACATTTTTCTAACTTCGTAGTCATAAAACAGGCTGTAGTTGGATATATAGTCTTGCTTCTCGCAGATGTATTACTAAATTTCAAGTTTATAAGGACATTTTTCAAACAAAAGGAGCAATATTCCCAGGAGTACACAGGCTATGTTATGAGTGCCTTTATTGCTTTTGGTGTCCTATTTTGGGTTTTTGACAGCTTTCTTGGGTTCGTGGTGTTTTATGACGATATCTCTTTTTTAGATTTGTTTGCACTGAATATCCCTTCCCAGCAAATATGGGCAAGGGCTTTTGTTATTGTTGCTTGTTTGATCGGAGGGTTAACAACGATCAGAATGTTTTATAGGCAACAGAAGAGCGATAAAGCCCTGCAAGAGAGTGAGGATGATTTTAAAAAACTTTTAGAATATTCCCCTGTTGCAGTAGCAATTTTAGATAAAAATGAAAATACCGAGTACGTGAATAGGAAATACGTAGAAACAGTTGGATATACTGATAATATAAATTTGTCGGACTGGTTCCTTCTTGCTTATCCTGACAAAAACTACAGGAAATTGGTGATTAAAAAATGGAATATGTGTGTTGAAAAGGCATTAAAGGAAGGAAAAGAGATAGAACCATCTGAATACAATGTAACCTGCAAAAATGGCAAAGTTAGAGTAATGGAGATTTCCGGGACTTTTGTGACTGATAAAACAATAGCGATATTTACAGACATTACCGAACGTAAGCGAGCTGAAGAGGCGCTGGTAGAGAGGGAAGAAAAATTCCGTTTACTAGCAGAAAATTCTATTGATTGTATCTGGATGTTGAATACCAGGCTGAAATTTACTTATCTTAGCCCTTCTGTGGAAAGAATGATGGGGTTTAAACCGGAACAGTGGGTTGGTACAAAACTAAGATCGCATTTCAGGAAAAAAGAATTTTTAAAGGTTGGTGTTCTGGCTGTCAAAAGTCTTAAAAATTATAAGACTTTTGATTATGTTACCTTCGAGACCAAAATGATTAACAGCAAGAACGAGGAGGTAGATTTAGAAATTTCCGGCAGGGCGCTTCTCAATAGCCAGGGTAAGCTAATCGGTCTTCAGGGAGTAACCAGGGGCATCGCTGAGCGTAAGCAGGCGGAGAAAGAATTAGCGAAATATCATGATCATCTTGAAGAATTGGTCAGGAAGCGTACCGAGGAACTCGACAATCGAGTTTTAGAAGTTGAGCAACTCAACATTGAAATGGTGAATTTGATGAATGACCTGCGGATCAGTAACGAAAAACTTAAAGGCACAACCAACCAATTAGGCAATGCCAACAAAGAGCTTGAAGCCTTTGCATATTCCGTGTCCCATGACCTCAGGTCCCCGCTACGGAACATTGATGGTTTTTCCCAGATATTGCTGGAAGACTATTCGGGTATTTTAGATAAACAGGGGCGGCACTACCTGCAAAGAGTAAGGGCAGGCACGCAGAATATGGGCCAACTGATAGATGACATTCTCAGTCTTTCCCGCAGTGGACGTCATCATATGAACAAAAAAACAATCAATATGGAGTCTATTGTTAAAGAGGTTTGCAAATCACTTGAAAATGAATTAAAAGACAGGAAGGTTGACTTTATAATTCATGAATGTCCAACTGCTCTTGCTGATTCTCATCTTGTAAAAATCGTGTTAACGAACCTGCTGTCCAATGCGTTGAAGTTTACAAGAATCCGCAAAAATGCGAAAATTGAAACAGATTCCATGACTGAAGATGGACATACAGTTTTTTTTATAAAAGATAATGGCACTGGTTTTGATATGAACTATGCTGATAAACTGTTTATTCCGTTTCAGCGGCTCCATCGTGCAGAAGAATATGAAGGTTCAGGTATCGGCCTGGCAATTGTTCAACGTATAATTCACAGGCATGGCGGCCGGATCTGGGCGGAATCGGAGATAGATGTGGGAACGACGTTTTATTTTACTTTTCCCGTTTAACGGACTACGGGTTATGGAAGGAAAAAAATGCGGCCGGAAGATATAAAAATTCTTTTAATTGAAGATAATCCTGATGATGTTGAGTTAACATTAAGGGCATTTAAAAAACACAATCTTGCCAATCATATTACTGTTGCCAGGGACGGAGAGGAGGCCCTGGACATCATATTTCAACGCGGGAAGGAAGTCTCCGGAAGGTTGAAACCGGATCTTATATTGCTGGACCTGAAGCTGCCCAAGATAGATGGGATGGAGGTCCTCAAACAAATCAAGAAAAATTCGGAAACAAAAGTTATTCCTGTGATTATTTTAACATCCTCAAAAGAAGAAAATGACCTGGCTGAAAGTTACCTGCTTGGCGCAAACAGTTATATCCGCAAGCCTGTAAACTTTGAGAACTTTACCGGGGTGGTAATGCAGTTAGGGTTATACTGGCTGTTAATAAATGAACCGCCTCCACAAAAACAGAGATAATTGATAGCAAGGAGTAACGACAATGGCTAACATCCTGGTTGTAGATGATGAAAAGTCCGTACGAAACCTGTTAAGCCGGATGCTTTTAAGAGGTGGATACGAATGCACCCTGGCTGCTGATGCGGTAGATGCCCGTAAATTCATTAAAGAACGTAATTTCGAGCTGATCTTATGCGATGTTGCTATGCCGGGGGAGTCCGGCATAGATTTCATTCGATATGTCGCGGACGAATATCCGGATACAGCAACAATGATGGTGACAGCGGTAGATGATCCCGAGATTGCCGAAACAGCCCTTGAGGTAGGAATTTATGGGTATATGATTAAGCCTTTTAACGCGAATGAGGTGATCATTAATGTCCGCAATTCCCTGCGCCGTCGAGAGCTTGAAATTGCAGATCGAGCTTATCGCAGGAATCTGGAACATAAGGTGAAAGAACGCACTGCTGAATTACAAGAAACACTGGAAGGGACTATTTTCGCCCTGACAATGACCGTTGAATATAGGGATCCATATACATCCGGCCATCAGCAGCGGGTGTCTGATCTGGCCAGTGCCATAGCAAAAGAAATGGGTTTTCCAAAAGATAAGATAATGGGAATTCGTATGGCCGGGGTACTTCATGATATCGGCAAGATAGCAATTCCTGTAGAAATTCTCAGTAAGCCCGGTCGATTAAGCAAAACGGAATTTGAGCTTATTAAAAATCACTCTCAAGTCGGTTACGATATATTGAACTCAATAAAATTTCCATGGCCTCTTTCTCAAATCATTCTTCAACATCACGAAAGAATGGATGGTTCCGGATATCCCAACGGGCTTTTAGGTAACGAAATATTAATTGAGGCCAGGATTATAGGGGTTGCGGATGTTGTTGAAGCAATGGCATCTCACCGACCTTACAGGCCTGCCCTCGGTATTGATAAAGCTTTAGAAGAAATCTCAAATAATAAAGGTAAATATTATGACGCTGAGGCAGCAAATGCGTGTTTGAGGGTTTTTAAAAATAAAAAATTTGAGTTTAAATTAAAATAAATCCAGCCGCTAACCACTGAACATAAAACAGGGAGAAAAGAACTGGATAAGCAAATCTGAATTTATTTTTTTGGCTGATACTGACCGTTTTTTCTCCATTCAGCTTTTTCAACACCAGCGTGCTTTCAACTACCATCCATATTTCAAGGAGAAAAACCGCAAGCCCGATGAATAGCAGCAGCCAGTTTGAAGTAATAAAGAATTTGTTAAGATTGATGAGCATGGCCCATCCGGTTATAAGGAGCATGAATACCATGGGAAATATGGTATATATAATTTGAATCTTTTTACGGGCAAGATACACAGTAATTAAAAGAAGTGCCAGCCCTGCCAGCAGTTGATTAACCGATCCAAACAGGGGCCACAGAATAAGGGCTCCCTTGCCGCTGCCGTTATAGAAAGCAAGGGCAAGTGCGGTTCCAACCGCTATAATAGTAGCCGGATGTTTTCTTGCAAAAACCGGCATTTTCCAGGCCGTGCTTAATTCAGAAATTATGTAGCGCTGTAATCTGGTGGCGGTATCAAGACTGGTTGCAGCAAAAGAAACAACGAACACACCCATTATTGTTATTGTCAAATCGTATGGAATGCCGATTTTTTCAATCATATTAGCTGAGCCGGTCACAAATGCACCTATCTTTGATCCAAGTCCGGATGCGGCAGCCCAGCTCGAGTAATGATGAGCAAAGGCTGCGGCTCCGACAAAAGTTTCTCCTTCCTCGCTAAAACCTAATGCTAATCCCGCTCCACATGCGATTAGAACAAGAACGGCAAGCATGCCCTCCATAAGCATTCCGCCAAAGCCTATAAAAAGTGAGTTGGTTTCATTTTCACATTGTTTTTGAGGCGTAAGATTAACAGCAGGTGCCACAATGGTCGGTTTTGTAATAATAATGCCGACAGCCAGCAAACCCATTGCAATGATTAACTGGTGGGAGTTAATGTAATCTCTGGGTTGCAGCAGGGTCTGAACTGGCAGTATAGATGCAATATATGCATAAATAAGCAGTGCAAC
>JAFDFV010000561.1 GCA_019309665.1 Deltaproteobacteria bacterium
TCATATGCCTGCTTTTCCTCAATACTGGCTGAGAGACAGAAAAGACGGCCCCCGAAGGGCGTGCACAGCCTCATTAACTTCAGACGGCAACTGCATGCATGTTATTCTTGAAGGCTTTGAATATTCGCAAAAAAATCACATACTGGAAAAAGTAGAAATAGAAAGGCAGCGGCCTCTGGGCGACCGGGAATTCGGTCTTTTTGTTATCGAAGGAAACAACAAAACCTCTCTGATGGAAGGTCTTGGAAAACTGTCCAATCATATTAAAAAACTCAAAGAGCCCAAAGCTCTTGGCTCTAACATAGAAGCTGCTGCCCGAAGCTGGTATTTAAAGAACAAACCGGCGCCTGAAAAAAAATATGCGGTATCAATTGTTGCGGCTGATATTGTACATCTTGAAAATCTGATTAATGATGCAAAAAATGCGGTTTCAGAGGGTATTTCCAAAAAAATGAACGGCCTGAACGGTATAAGCTATTCACCTGATCCCACAGGTCTCTCAGGCAAAACAGCATTTGTCTTTCCTGGTTCAGGCAACCATTATGTTGGAATGGGAAGAGGTATTGGTGTTCAATGGCCGGAAATTCTCCGCAAAATGGATGCGGAAACTCAGCAGCTCAGGACACAGCTTGTTCCACAATGCTATGTGCCTCAGAGAACGTCGTGGATGCCGGGATGGGAAAAAGAGGCTTACAAAAAAATTATATCTGATCCTTTAAATATGATTTTCGGCCAGGTAGTACATGGAGGTGTGACTGCTAATCTAATAATGAATTTCGGGATAAAACCATCTGCCGTTATCGGATACAGCCTTGGTGAATCAGCAGGACTTTTTGCCTTGGGTGCATGGTCTGATCGCGGAGAAATGCTGAAAAGAATGCAAGAGACCGATCTTTTCAGTACAGAACTCGCCGGCCCGTATAATTCCGCCCGCCGGGCCTGGAATATCCCTCCTGATAAAGATATAAAATGGTGTGTTGCCCTAATTAATCGTCCGGCAAATGATGTTAAAAGCATTATAAATAAATTCCCTTATGCGAGACTCCTTATAATCAATACTCCGGATGAATGCATAATCGGCGGCCAAAAAGACGATATTGAAGCATCAATCAAGATGCTCGGATGTGAAGCAATTTTTCTTGACGGCATTATCAGCGTCCATTGCGATGCGGCAACTCCTGTTGCGGACGCTTACAAAGCACTTCATATCTTTCCAACTGCTTCTCCGGAAAACATAAAATTTTACAGTTGCGCTCTTGGGCGTTCATATGCTCTTACAAGCGACAGTGCTGCCTCCTCAATTCTTAAACAGGCAACCAGGATGATCAGCCGCATACTGGATAAAAAACCTCACATGGCTGTCTCTGCATGCGTCCGTGGAGAAGATGATTATATCACAGTTCTCAAATTCTTAGGTTCACTGATAACAGAACGTGTGTCTGTTGATTTAGACAAAATTTACGGAACCGGTTTATTTGAAAAAACATTTAAAAAGTCACACAATAAAAAATCAGAAAAACAGTTAACCCTGACTATTGGTGGAAAAGCGCCCTCCCCTGCTCTACCACGAAGAATTAACATAAGACATGCTCAAACTCAGCTTGAAAATCAGGAGCTCCAGCTTAAAGATCAGAAAACACCTCTTAAAGATTCAGATAAAGTCTTTTCATATAATGATCTGATCGGACCTGTAACGGAAAACGTAACCGCTGTTTCAGAAGCCCACAAAACCTTTATAAATTTCTCAAATGAGTTAACGAGAGGTATTGAAAAAACATTCGCCACACAGACCCGGCTTCTTGAAACCATAATGGCAGGCAAAGAAATAAAGGAATTCAAACAAGACACAGAACTGGACAGCTTATCCGCTTTTTCACGCGATATGTGTATGGAGTTTGCGATTGGCTCGGTAGCAAAGGTACTTGGCCCTGAGTTTGCGGCAGTAGATACTTACAAAGTACGGGTACGCCTTCCTGATGAGCCGCTCATGCTTGTTGACAGGATAATTTCCGTAAAAGGCGAAAAGGGCTCGCTTGGCCCTGGTCGTATAGTAACAGAGCATGATGTCCTGCCGGATGCATGGTATCTTGACGGTG
>JAFDFV010000216.1 GCA_019309665.1 Deltaproteobacteria bacterium
GCCAGGGAATTGAGCAACTATTGCGGGATCATGTGACCCAAGTTTTAATACAACCCCTTTGGCTGGAATTTCCCCCCGGTTTTCAATAACAGCTTTAAGACGGGCCGCACTGCCAATCTGCATAGAGTTATTTACAATTCCTGATTGTATCTGCCAGCTCAACAGCAATTGAGGCTTTGAGGGGTTTATATTAATTACAGTTAGATCCTCAACAGGCTCAAATTCATCCTGATTAAGTTTAACTTTTAGAGTAATACCTTTGCCTTGATATGTGCGAGGAATATTGACCTTTACTCTATAGGGATTTGTCTCCTGATTTGGAGAAATATCACCAAGTGTTATGGAAGTCCCTCCTTCAATTACAGGTCCTGCTTCTGCAAGAGACAGTCCCATACTCACGTTTTTTGCATCTATGCCTGCACTGTTGAATACAGACAGATCAATATATGCGCTATCTCCATTTCGGATAACAGCGCCCCCAGAACCACTTGTCCTATACGTAAGAGTCAAAACCGGCTTTTGCAGCCGTACAGGAATATTTAAACGTCTATCAACTCTATCTACGCCATACTTTTCTTCAACCATAACTTTTGGCTGAAATACGCTGCCCTTATACCTTCTTTCCACAGCGACAACCAGTTTGCCTGTTACGGTTTGACCTGATGCAATATTTCCTAAAGATGCCTGATCATAAATTCAAGGTTACTTCTTTTGCTTCGCCCCGCCCATTATTCTTTACAAATATTTCTAATTCAAATGTTTCACCGTTTTCTACAATGCCATTACTATTGCCCTTGGCAAATCCCGCTTTGCCATCCAGTATTCTATGTGAAACGATTTCAAGACCTGTCGGAATCATGGCGCGGGTATCAACAGTTAGTATCTCTGTATTTGATCCATAGCCCCGTTCTTCTTCAGCATATAATTTCAGGTTCACTTTATCGGTTGGGAGATTGACATCACCACTGACAGCAATATTTATTGTTTTTGATTCTCCTGGTGCAATTTCCCCAACCATAGTTCTTGATGGCATTTTTATAAATCTGTTATCACTTTCTGCCACAAGGACAACTCCATAGGCTGAACCCTCACCGCTGTTTTTTATTTTGACTTTTATATATACCTCTTCAGCAGCATCAATTGCTCCATTAGGCATATGCCCCTGATCATCTGATAATTCAAATGAAGCTTTAAGTGCGCATGGAAGACTGTGTTTCTTAATAGCTTCAGCATAAACATTACTTGGGATAAATGTTGAAGCAACAGCTTCTTTGTATTTATATTTAACCTCAATTTCATCTATGCCCTTTAAATCAACAGGGTAGAGACCAAAGTTAAACTTTGCGATTCCATCACTGTCTATCGGGATGTCAGTTCTGTGTTTGCCATTTATATAAACAACTACATTGCCAGAGGTTACGGGGATCTCTTTATAGTTTATGTTTTCATGTTTTATTGTGGTACCTTTGTGTTCGATGATGGTTTTTTCGATGGGGCAGCCAGGGCCAGGGCAAGGAAGTTTTCTTGTTTCCGACTCTTGAAACCTACCAAGATACCAAAAATTTTCCTCAGTAACTGCTAAAACAAGACCAATTCCGAAGGTGAATACTACAACTATAGGCAACGCTATCAAACGATATAACAAGATATCTTCGACGATATATCCCCCCGTTGCTCTCCCTTTGCGCTTTACATCTATCACCTCATACTTTACTTCATGCCCCGCCTTCACTTTCTCATAAACCCTGACGGAAGATTGGGAAACCAGATCTATCTTATATTCTCTGCCTATCTCAGCAGGTTTTCTTGAAAGCTCCCTCATCTGTTCGTTTACGCTTATCGTTTTCCAAATACATCCCTGGAGACAAAAAATCGTCGCAACAATCAGTGAAATAAGCTTAAAACCAATTCTGTTATTCATGCTCAAGTTTCCTTTTTTCTTGCAACTGATAGCTTGCAGGTATTCGGAAATTTATTGAATTCGAAAGCTGTTATTTTATATAAAACTCATAGCTTTATGTCAAATAAAATGCCGTAATATATTGTAAATATTGTTTTTAATCCATTTGGGGGGATAACGGCGCTCTTTTTCAAAAGTTTCGGGTAATTGAAGTCGAGAAAAAATATTTCAATCAATAAGAAAAAGGCTGTAGCTGTGATATCCAGTGAAGATAAATTAAAAGAGGCAAATCAAAAGATTATTGGTAACAAATATATGATTGAACAATAACATTACAAAAATACTCGATAATCCACGTTTAAAACTTTAGCCAGGCGTTTGGCCATTTCCTTTCCAACCGGGCGCTTTTCTTTCTCCATCTGTGAAATATGAACCTGTTTAATACCAATTCGAGTCGCTAACTCTTTTTGGGTTAAACCTTCACGTTTTCTCGCACCACGTAAAGCCATGCTGGGGCTAAAATTGGGAAAAACTTCTTCCCAATAAACAGAGTCCTGCATATTTTCCGCTCCCAGGGATGTCAGCACTTTTTTGGCTTTTGCTGCCCGTTCTGCGGAAATACGAAAGCTAAAATTAACATAACCGGCTGTAGCCGGCTTTTTCGTGAGTCCCAACATAGGTCACCTCAATGATTTTTCTTGCTTTGTCGATTACTTTCCAAACAGCCACATAAGTTGGATTTCCTTTTTGCAAGTGACAATGATAACAATTTCTTGCCCCTTTGATCTTTCCGAAATTGGGCCATTGGTTTCTTATTGGGCCGGCAATTGTTAATTCTGCCAAAAGAACCTGAAAGATTTCCTGTATGCTCTTTGGAATCTTTTTACAGCCTTTTTGAGCCCTGTTGACAAGATTAACCGTCCACATAATTTAATATATCAATAATTGATATATTATTCAAGTAATAGTAATACTTCTTTCCTCGTTCCCACGCAGGAGCATGGGAACAAGTCATTCGGGTATTTTGCTTTTATTTCGCAGACCTTGTTTTAACTTCAGCCTTATTCTCATAAAACTCAGAGGCATAGCCGCTTTTGCCGGTTGATTTTCCGGTTAGTGTTATTCCTCTTGTTCTTACACCGATGTCGTTTGCCTTTGTCTTGACAAAATAGACTCCTCCCTGAGAGTGAAGGTCAATCTTGCCCAGCGGTGATGTGCTTGCATATACGGTTATATTTTCCTCGCCGAATGGAGGGGTTCTATCCGAAAATCCGTTCCATTCTTTTCCGGTAAATCTCAAGAAACCTGTCCTTCAAGCTCTCATTCAGAAAGCTTTCTGCTATCATGTTTTCAATAGCAGGTTTGATATCATGCAAACGTAACAGGGCGTTGGCGGACTGTTTGTTGGTAAGTTCGAAATGCTTCGCCAGTTTTATGAAGTCTTTTCTTGAAAACCGGTTCTTTTTCCCCTGTAAACTGAGGCACATTTCCTCACGTTCTTCCGGCAGTACAAGCCTTGAGTTGACAAGGTCATATACCGGGGAGAGGTGATAACCGATGTTTTCCTCTTTAATGAGGGAAAAATTCTTCAAATGCGCGTCACCGTTACCCAACACATAATTCAGAAGCGCTCTTTCAAAAAGCTCTACCAAATCGAGTCCGGGAACGTCTGAGTATTTTCTGATGACATTCGCGATTTGCTCGTATGATCCCTTATATTTGTCATTGGTTTGAAGAAGCTGCTGAAAATCCTCCTGTTGAAGTTTTGATCCGTCTTCCAACCGGTCGAATCGTTTCACGAGATAGGCAAGCCTGCCGTCTGAAAGCGGAATAAGACCATGAGATGGAACCGCAATACCACAGGCGGATGCAATACACATACAAAGGTTCTCGTTTTCCGGAAGCGACTCAAATCGCTCTGTCTGGGGTTTCAGGATGTAAGACCCTCCTGTTTCAACTACAGTCATCTGATGACTTTTGCGTTCATGGATGAGGGAAAGTTTTGGTTGGATACCGGAAATAGACATCCTGCCGACCATCTTTTGCGCCTCAACTGCAATATCAGGGGTGCTGAAAGGCACTTTCGGAGGTCTTGCCGTTCCAAAGAGTTTTCGGGAGCATCGGGGATGATAGCTACCCGTTAGTTTCAGGTCAGTCTCGACAGCCTGGCAGGACAGGCATTGATCGTTCATTAATTATTTTCCTTATCTACCGGAATTATCTTTATCGCCCCTATGCAGTCTCCGCAAGTGGCAAGAAGTATGTCAAAAACGTTTTCCGGGTCTATTTTCAGTGTGCGGCTTGTAATGTCCAGCAGCCAGCCTTCCGGGATGAGGCCGAGGAAAAAGGGGAAAAGAGACTCACTTTCATACGGCTTGTCTGTCAGAGGAAGGGTAAGACTCACAGGTTGTGCATCCGGCAGAGACAGATAGTCTTCGTAGTAACTGAAGCGATATCCCAGATCGTTTCTTTCCAGCAGGGCAGCTTTTGTGTCACACAGATAGATATCGGCGCTGTTTTTTCTATTTTCCATTTGTCGCGTTTAATTCAGCTTCCGGCAACCGGTCAACAGGGCCGAGCGTTTTCCCAAACAATTGAAGCACCTGATTCACCTTGTCCATTCTCAGGGTTGATTTACCCTGTTCCATCTCCCTGACGAACCTCAGCCCGACTCCGGCCTTGCGGGCCAGATCTGTCTGAGTCAATCGGTGGATCTTACGCTGCTCTTTCACAAAATTACGCAGTATCATCGTCTGTACCATACCCGACAGTAACCATACTTCCTTTATTGATTGTTCATTATACCCTTTCGGGACCTTCATTGAAAATATGACGGCCTACTATACCCCCATGGGTATATTTTCGATTCCTGAACGGAAGATTAATACCTATAGGGTATAATGTCAAGTGTAAAAGTCGTAGTGTGGCATGCATTCCCAC
>JAFDFV010000562.1 GCA_019309665.1 Deltaproteobacteria bacterium
CAGTTCCTCAATGGTCTGGCGCACCTTTTTGCCCACTTCAAAATGAGTTTTGTTGGCTTTGGTTTTTCTCTGAATATTTTCCCGGCGAAGTTTTTCTTCCGTTTGCGTGGCACGAAACAGGTTGGCTGCAAGTTCGGTACTGCCCATATTGTCAAGAATTTGCTGGCTTTTTTTCAGTCCTTTTCGCTGATGAATGGTCTTGGCATTCAGTCCGCCATAAAGACCTTTGTATCCGTGGTTCTGGAAGATGGCAAAGTCCAGATTGGATTCCACACCGGCCTGCTGGGCTACCTCCACAAGCTGCTTGTTGTGCTCTCGCATCTCGTTGCGCAGAAACAGGCGTTTTTCCTCTTCCCTGAGACGCTGAAAAGACTCGTCGTCAGCCAGTTCCTGCCTGCGGGTCTGAATGGCAAAATAGGTCTGTCCGTTGGCGATAACCGGTTTTGACGGATCACCATTCTGAACAATCAGGTAACAGGCATAGCGGGAAAGCTTTATGTCTTTTAGCTTTCGTTTGGCTCCTGAACCGATTTCGACCATACCGAGGAACTCCTCGAAATGGTCTGAAACCTCATGCCCACTGTTTTTGCATGCCTCTTTTGCTCTCTCAACAACCGGAAGGAAATGCCTGTATTCGGAATAATCCAAAATTTTTGACAATTTTCTAGATGTCCAGAACTCTATCCCTTCAGAATCGGTTTCTTTTATGCTGTCAAAAGTATGGTAATGTTTTTTTTCTATATCTTTTCTATTCATTAGATTGCACCTCCAAACAAAGGAACTCGGACGAAATAACTTCCCCAACTATGCATCATAGCTTCAGGTCATATTTGCTCGATAAAAAAAATAGTTTTTCTCTGAATATTTTCCCTGCAAAGTTTTTCTTCTGTCTGCGCATTACCTTCCCTTTTGTAATTTTTTAATCATCTTATCAAAATCCGATTCAATTCTTTGCGTTTTATTGAACTTTTTATACTCTTCAAACGCTTTCTGCTCTGCCTGTTTACGAGAAACACTACCATAGCTTTCAAGTATTTTGTATTCGTTGAACTCAAGAAATCTGTTTACGCTTTCAGCAAAACTTTCCATGGTAAAAGTATTTCTGCGTTCGATGATGTTTTCGATGTAATCAAAAAATGAAGAAACAGCCCGTTCAAGTTGTTTTATCGTCATCATGCCCATAAGCGGCTTTTTTGCATCAGCATTCAGATAAATAATTTCGGCAGCAGTATGGCCGGTTATCGCATAATGAAACTTATCCTGTACATGAGCATAGAACTGCCGCGTAAAATCAGATTTCGGATCATAATCAATGCTGCATTCGGCAAAGATGTCGGTAATCTGCTGATATATCCGCCTTTCACTGGCACGAATAGAGCGAACTCTTTCGAGTAACTCATGGAAATAATCTTTTCCAAAATATCGACCGTTTTTCAAGCGTTCATCATCCAGGGTAAATCCTTTGATGATATACTCTTTAAGCAATTTGGTTGCCCATATCCTGAACTGGGTAGCTTTAGAGGAACTTACCCGATAACCAACAGATATAATGGCGTCAAGATTGTAGAATTCAACCTTTCGCTTTACCTGACGTTTACCCTCCTGTTGAACTGTTTCCAAAATGGAAATAGTTGCCTCTTTTTGGAGCTCGCCACAGTCATAAATGTTATCAAGGTGTTTGGAGATGGCCGGAACGCCCACACCAAACAGCTCTGCAATTCGTTTTTGCGGAAGCCAAATCGTTTCATCATGTAAAAACACTTCAACCTTTACGGTTCCGTCGGGAGAGGTATAAAGCAGAAATTCAGTCAATTCATCACGAATACTGAGTTTATTCTCTTTTTTACTCATCGCTGAAGCTCCTTAAAAAATGGATAATTGATAATGGACAGTTGAAAATTGATAATGATTGTTGCTCATTTTATATCCACCCTGCTTTTGCTGGATTTAATAATACTGGTAAGCAGTTTCAATAATTCTGTTATGTCAGGCTTGATTGATTCAAAGCCTGTTTTATCAATTATTTTTGCCTGATAAAGCAACTCAACCCAATAATCGGTTTCATTGGCTTCTTTTAACGCTATTGCCATTTTATGAATAAAATCGGCTTTACTTTCAGCCTGTTCTGCTTCTCTAACCAATGCACCAACCGCAGTCCCTGAACGCAAAAGTTGCTTACTCAATACAAACTCTCGCTTTTCTTCTGACAGGAATCTGTTCAACTTCACAATTCGCAAAGCAAAAGCAAAGGATTTTTCTTTGATAATATTCTTTTTCACTATCAATT
>JAFDFV010000563.1 GCA_019309665.1 Deltaproteobacteria bacterium
GCAAATCAGGGTGATGCCAGAGAGGAGAGTTATTATGCAACCCTTGATGAATTGTTCAAAAAAATAGCGCAATCTTTCGGCAAAGGCAAAATACACATTACCACACTACCAAAGAGTACCGAGGCCGGCAATCCTGATTTTAGAATCTGGGATGGAAAGCAGCATATTGTAGGATATATAGAAGCCAAAGCCCCAACAACCGAAAATCTGGATTTGATAGAACGTTCAGAACAGTTGAAGAGGTACAGAAATACATTCCCCAACCTGATATTAACCAATTTTTTTGAGTTCAGGCTTTATAGAAACGGCATACTGGTCAATAAAGCTTCAATAGCACGACCCTTTATCGTGCATAAACTCAAAACAATTCCTCCTGTTGAAAAAGAACCGGATTTTACAAAATTGATGGAGGCGTTTTATTCATTCTCTCTGCCCAAGGTTTATAATGCAAAAAACCTGGCAATAGAGCTGGCCTTGGATTTTATGAAGCGTTCAGGCAGTTTTTAATCAGCGGGCTTTCAAAAGAGGATTTTGCCGATCTCTATTCCCAGACAATCACTTATGGCCTGTTTGCCGCACGCATGCGGGCAAAAAAGGGTTTCAACAGAAAACTCGCTTATGACAATATCCCCCGCACCATCGGAATATTAAGAGATGTTTTCCGGTTTGTTTCACTTGAAGACGTTCCGGCTCAAATGGAATGGATTATTGATGATATAGCGGAAGTGTTATCTGTGGCGGATGTAAACAAACTGCTTCAGGACTATTTCAGAGAAGGCAAAGGGAAAGATCCGGTTGTTCATTTTTATGAAACCTTATATGATCCAAAAACCCGGGAAAGACGGGGCGTTTATTATACGCCCGAACCGGTTGTCTCCTATATTGTGCATTCGCTGCACCATATTTTAAAAAATCGATTCGGCAAAGCTGACGGTATTGCGAGCAATACAGTAACAGTATTGGACCCGGCATCCGGCACGCTTACTTTTCTGGCTGAAGCGGCAAAACTTGCGCTAAATGAATTTGTTTCCAAATATGGCGAAGGCGCTAAAGAAGAATTTATAAAGGATCACATCCTTAAAAATTTCTACGCCTTTGAACTTATGATGGCGCCTTATGCGGTAGGTCATTTGAAGATGTCTTTTCTTCTGGAAGAACTCGGTTGCAGCCTCCAAAAGGATGACAGGTTTAAACTCTTTCTGACAAACACCCTTGATATGGAGGAGCTTGAACAAACCAGTCTGCCGGGAATGGCATCACTTTCCGAAGAATCGCATCTGGCAGGAAAAGTAAAAAAAGAACAACCAATACTGGCGATATTGGGTAATCCTCCATATTCCGGGCATTCTGCTAACAAGGGAGAATGGATAGATCGCCTGTTAAAAAAAGGCTACACACATAAAAACGGCATTAAAGATGATGGATACTACCGTGTGGACGGGAAACCGCTTGGCGAAAAGAATCCAAAATGGCTGCAAGACGATTATGTGAAGTTTATCCGTTTTGCCCAGTGGAAGATAGATCAGGCCGGCCAAGGAGTTCTGGGATTTATCACAAATCACAGTTATCTATCTATCTGCTTGATCTTCACGGCAACAGTTTGAAAAAGGAAAAGTGTCCTGATGGATCAAAGGATGAAAACGTGTTTGATATCCGCCAGGGAACGGCCATTGCCTTGTTTATCAAGACAAAAGACACGAATAGTGAAGACAGCAAGAAGGTTTTTCATTCCGAACTATGGGGAATGAGAAAGGAAAAATACGACTGGCTTTCAAATAATGATATTAACTCAACCAAATGGCGGGAGATAACACCCAAATCAGAATTTTATTTTTTTGTTCCAAGAGATGAAAGACTTCTGGAGCTGTATGAAAAATCGCCGAAGATAACGGATGTTTTCCCGGTAAACAGCGTGGGGATCGTTACTGCAAGGGACAAATTTGTTATTGATACAGATAAAAAAACGCTCAAGCGACGCATCAGGATGTTTTGCGATGAAAAAATACCGGATGAGTTGATAGGCGAACCATATAAACTCAAGGACAAATCCAACTGGAAGCTAAGAGCCGCACGGGAAAAATTAAGAAATGACAAGGACTGGGAAAATTCATTTGCTCAGATTTTATACAGGCCCTTTGATATTCAATGGATTTTTTATCATGACGCGCTGGTTGAAAGATCCCGCAGGAATGTTATGCGGCATATGATGTTTGGTGAAAACTTGGCACTAATCACTTCACGCATGACAAAAGGGGAAACCTTCAAACATGCTCAGGTTAGTAGAAATATCGTTGAAGTCATTTGTATGTCACCAAAAACATCTAATAATGGATTTGTTTTCCCCCTCTACCTCTACCCCGACCCCGATCAAAAAGACCTTTTCAGTCATTTGGAAAAGTCAAAAGAAAGAAAACCGAATATCAGCAAAAAGATATTTTCCACTTTATCTGAAACCTACAAAACAAAGCCGAGTCCTGAAGATATTTTCTACTACATATACGCTGTTTTCTACTCTAATACTTATCGAACAAAATACGCTGAATTTCTTAAAACCGACTTTCCGAGAGTCCCTTTTACAAAAGACAAAAGCCTTTTCAAAAAATTAGCCGAATACGGCAAGCGCCTTGGAGATCTGCATCTTATGCAATCACCCGAACTTGATTCTCCGGTTGTAAAATTCCAGGGAACAGGAGATAAGCGGGTTGA
>JAFDFV010000217.1 GCA_019309665.1 Deltaproteobacteria bacterium
ATACATCCCGATTGCCATGTTAAGGTCTCCTTTTTCTCGGTAATTTGAACCAAGACTGGCATAATCAATAGCAGAAAAAGGATCGATTTCAACAGCCATTTTAAGGTTTTCAATAGACTTGTCATAGTCTTTAATCATAAAATATGAAAACCCGAGAGTATTATAAATTTCTTTCACATTATTTTCCGTTTCCCTGGCTCTTTCCAATTCATTTATGGCCTGTTCATACTTCCCAAGGTTATTGAAGCATGTTCCTGTATAAATCAAAATCCTGATCCGGTCATCATGTTGAGGCTTGGATTGCAAGGCCTTTGAAAATTCCTCAAGGGCTGTTACATAGTCTCCTGTTTCAAAATAACAAAGCCCTTTATAAAAATGGAAAAAGTACTGACCCTGATATGCTATCTCAACACTTTCAAACGCTTTAAGAGCCTGATCGTACTGTCCGATTTTTGTATATCCAAGGCCAAGTCGGAAATAAACAGAATCGGTTTCTTCAATTGGAGAAAGATTCAGGGATTGCTTAAAGTTTTTTACGGCCTGAAAATCGTCTCCTGACTCTTGGCGCAACATTCCAAGATGATAGAGCAATGCTCCTGTCTGTTGGTTCGTTGAAGGCGACATCGGCAACCCTACAGAAGAACCAATTACCTGTTCTCTGCATCCAAGGCAGTCCCTTTTCGACTTATCTTGTTGATAATAATCGGCCAAAAATTCTTTCTGGCTGTGCGTTTCATAAATTTTTGCCGGACTTTCATTTTTGAGAAATGCTTCCATGCAACTGTAAACATTACAATCTTGAGCTGAGATAATCAGGGAATCAGGGCAAGGCCCTGTCATAGATAAGTCGTTAATTTCTATCTTGTCCAATGAATCATCAAGAATATCCTGGCGAAATAGATTGCAAACCACGTCTGTCATTTTTCTGGAATTTCCGATGCCGTAGTAAACCTTGTCCGTCAAAGACAGAAGTTTTTCATCCTCTGCCAGATTTAAAGTGCCTTTGTTCAGATAAAGACTGGGCAACAAAAAAGACTTTTTTAGCTCATCAAGCAGGTCTATAAGTTGGCTGGGCCTGACCTGCTCATCAGGAACAAAAACCGGCAGCAATATGAGTCTTGGCAGTTCCTGGTGCCTGTAACCTTCCTGGTCAAATTTGTCAGTTGACTTTTTCAGATATTTGTAACATAGTTGTATGTTATCCATTTCTGATGGTGGGGCAGGATGGACAATATGAACATAAAGTCTGGCAAAGAGGTGCTCGCTGAGAAACTTGTTGATATTTTTCTGGATACGTTCCACCTGGGGCATGCCGGCAGGAAGATTTTCCGAAACAAGATAAATATTTGATGTCAGGTTAAGATGTGAATAGAGGAACGATAACGTCTGCAAAATCCATTCAAGATTTCCTTGATCCTGTTCGTCAAGTATTACATATATTTTTTTAAAGGCAGGCTTGATCATTGTTTTGTTGTTCCGTTCACGACACAATTCGTTTCCCACCATCCAGGGAATTGGCTTGCCACATTTGTTGAGTTTTGTGTAACTCACGTCGGCCCATGTGATCGGTTTCGTAGTGAGATCCAATAGACAGATAGGCTGGACGGTTGTTGTTCAACGGACGGATATTGTAGTCCTCATAGTGTCGAGCCATATGTGTGCCAAAATAAATTTGCAATTGCTGGGAGTTTGTATTGCCCATTATCTTGACCTTGTTTTTTTTCACAAACTCCAGGGTTTTCATTGCATCCTCAAAGGTTTCATAAGGAAGGCCGTATATGGTGAAAAGTTCAACTTCTATATCATGGTTCTGTGCAAGTCTAATTGCATCTGCTACCTTTTCAGTAGTTATATGCTTACCAAGCCTTGAGAGAACACGTTCTGAAGCAGACTCAAGCCCAAAGGCAATTGTCCTTACACCTGCTCTTTTCATCTTTTTCAGCAATTCCGGGGTTACAAGATCCGCACGAGTCTGCAACCATATTTCGGGTTCAAGACCTTCTTTTAAGATATTATCAAGAATTTCTATAAGCCGTGACGGCCTATAAGAAATATTAGGATCAGCAAACCAAAATCTGTTTACACCTTTTTTTCTTATCCATCTAATTTCTTCAACAACTCTTTCAACGGAATGAAAGCTTATTTTGTGTTTGAAGGCATTGGGGGTGTAACAGTATATGCAGTGGTGCGGACAACCGCGAGATGTCAGCATAATTGCCTCCCTCATGCGTGAGTAATCAAACACGTCACTCAGATATGCTGAGGGATAACGATCTAAATCTGTGTAGCCTTCAAGTTCCGGTGTATCAAAAACAGCATTATTGTCATCTTTGTAACTAGCGCCGGAAAAATTCAAAAAGGGTGTTCCATTTTCAATAGCTCGCGCAATTCCCAGCAACGTAAGCTCGCCAGGAGATCGGCATATATAATCCACATCAGGTAGCTCTGCAAAAGCTGCCGAAGGCATGAAGGTTGCCTGAGGGCCGCCAATAGCTATCTTAATGTTATTGTCAATCGATTTTATGAATTTGGCAAGTCCTGTTATATATAACATAATTCTCTGGTAGGCGGAAAACCCAACCAGGGAAGGTTTAAAGGTGCTGATAAGCTCTTGGAAAGCTGAACTGGATAAGGAGGTGTTCTGTCCGATAGTCAATATTTTTACACAAAAGCCTTTAGATTTGAGGAAAGACGCAATATATCCCAGTGAGATAGATGTTGTTTCCTGCACAAAAGGGTTTATTTCAATCAGCAGAATGTTCATAAAGAAAAGTTTTATAGGAAACAGACAGGTTAATGTCAAGGTAAAACATGACGGTTTGTAATTCCAAATGAAATTGCTCGGAAAATTGAAGAAATAATTGTTTAAAGTAACATTTTAGGATGTAATAAAGAAAAATGGGAATTAAAAGGTTATGGCAGAAATATAGGGGCAAACCAAAGTAGGGTTATGTCAACTCTCTAATGTCGGATAGAGACGCGACAATTTTATCCGGGCATCCTTTACTATAAAATTATATCTCACGCTATACGACATTACAAGCTTGACTTGACACTATTTGGGTGTTTTGAAAAAATCTTCTATTCCCTTGCTTATACTTTTAGCAAAATTAGATAAAACTTTTTCGTCCTTCAGCTCTTTTTCGTCGGCAGGGTTGCTTATGTAACCGGCTTCTATAAGTACTGCCGGCATATCTGCGCCGGATAGCACTATGACAGGTGCGCCTTGGACCTTGCATTTTGCAAATCCTATATGTTCATTAATGCGATTTTTCACTGATTCAGCTAAAAAATGACTTGTTGTTTTGTGCCTGTTTTGGATATTATGCCACTGGGTCTGGATATTATTGCTTTTGATTGCTTTTAATGTCGCTCTTTCAAAAATATTTGCGCCAGATATTTCTTTATAGTAATAAATACATATGCCGCTTGCTTTGTGTAAAAAGCTTCCACCGAAGTGTATGCTGATAAAAAGATCTGCTTTTAGATGGTTAGCCGCATCAATTCTGCCGGGGATATCAAGCCAGTAGTCATCTGTTCTCGTGAGAAAGACCCTGTATTTATCTTTAAGTTCTTTTGCAATAATATCGGCGAGTTTTAAACTTAGTGTTTTTTCATAAGTCCCATTCATACCCTGAACGCCTTTATCATGCCCTCCATGGCCGGGATCTAATATAATAATTTTTTCGTTATTATAACTTGTCTTTTTTGCCATTACTTCTGCTGTGTCGGCCATAATTAGCAGGGCAAATGACATTAATATCGCAATATAACGATAAGTTGAAAACATGTTGCAATATACCGACATAAAAGCTATTTTTCCAATTTTACTTGACACAAATGCTGTTTAATATTATTTTTCATAAATTATGTTATTCAAGTTCCGTTCCCTTAATTCCTATCAATACTATAGGCGCTATAGGCGGTAAACTTGAGTACGTTAGTTTAATATTATTAAGCGTAATGTCAAATATAAAACCTAAGTTGAGCGATTTTTTACTCGACCTGCACCAATCTTTTGCGCATCAAGGACTTGCGAAAAGTCTCGACATATCCATTGGTATGCCTACGCTTTTCGCAAACCTTGCTGCATCAAGATCTTGGCACATTTCTTCGCAAAAAATCGCTCAACGACTTAGGATCCAGCTCTGGTAACAGATTGGGAGTTCAACTCTCCCCTCTCGCACCAGTCAAATTTAAATTTATAGACTTTCAGATAAATAATTTCACTGTGTTATCAGTCGTTGACGTATAACTAATACGCCTTCCTCCTTCTGGCCTTGTGAAATTAATTATCTGAAAGTCTATATAAGTAGAAAGGAAAATTATGCAAGTTACAGTTGAAGATCTGAGTACCGTTAAAAAGGTACTGCATATTGAAATCCCTCAAAAGGTTGTTGTCGGTGAGCTGGACAAGGCTTATGAGGACTTGAAGAAAAATGCCAAGGTAAAGGGTTTCCGGCCGGGAAAGACTCCTAGGACGGTTTTGGAAAGGTTATATAAAAAGGATGTTAATGCCGATGTTTCTTCAAAATTAATTCAGAAATCCCTTATAGATGCTCTCAAGGAGGCAGAGCTGAACATCGTTGGAAGACCTGAGGTTGAGCCTCCTATCGCGGATGGAAAGGGACCATACAAATATGATGCTACTGTTGAGATAGAGCCTGAAATTGAAACTGTTGAGTTCAAGGGATTAACTCTTAAGAAAAATCTATACAAGGTTAGCGCTGAAGAAATGGATGCACAGCTTAAAATGCTTCAGAAAAACCTGGCTCAACAAAAAACTCTCGAAGAAGATCGTCCGGCGCGGGAGGGAGATTTTGTCCTTGTAGATTATGAAGGATTTAAAGACGGCAAGCCATTTGCGGAAACTCAGAAAACCGAGAATTTTACATTAAAAATAGGTGATGGTCCTATTTTAAAAGAGTTTGATGAACAATTAATTGGTATGAGCGCTGGTGAAACCAGAGAAGTTAAGGTGCATTTTCCTGAAGATTATTTTAATAATAAAGTTGCCGGCCTTGAAGTAACATTTAATGTAAAACTAAATGGAATAAGGGAAGTTGTGCTCCCTGCAATTGATGATGAGTTTGCAAAAGATCTTGGTCAATATGAAACATTGAAACAGTTGAAGGATGAAATAAGGAACAATTTAATAAAAGGTTATGAAAAGAGATCCGAGCAGGAAGTACAAGAGCAGGTTTTCACTGCATTGTTTGAGAAAGTAAACTTTGAGGTGCCTGATTCTTTGATTGATTTTGAGCTTGGGGGCATAATTGAAGAAGTTGAGAGGACTCTTACATACCATGGCTCGTCCTTGGAAGAGCGCAGTCTGACAAAAGAAGATCTTGCTGAAAAATATCGGGATACCGCTGAAAAACAGGTAAGACGTCGTCTGATCCTGAAAAAAATAGTTAAGCAGGAAAATCTAACCCTTTCTGACGAAGATCTGGAAAACGGTTATAAGGATATGGCTGAAGCCTTTAACAGACCTGTTGAAGAAATAAAAAATTTTTACGAGCAGAAAGGTAGTAATATTGAAGTTTTTAAAATATCGCTACTTGAAAAAAAAGCTTTAAAGCTTATTATTGAAAACAGCAGCCAGGAAACTGTGGAGCCTGAATTGGAATCAAACCTAAGTTGAGCGATTTTTGGGGAAGAGATGTGCTGAGATCTTGATGCATAAGGGTTTGCGAAAACCGCAGGCATACCAGTGGATATGTTGAGGATTTTCGTGAATCCTTGATGCGCAAGAGATCAGTGCAGATCAAGCCAAAAATTGCTTAATTTAGGTTAAAACATAATAAAGGAGAATAGTCTTGCCATTAATACCCATGGTAATTGAACAAAGCAGCAGAGGAGAACGTGCCTATGATATTTACTCCAGGCTGCTCAAGGACAGAATAATTTTTCTTGGATCACCTATGAATGATGAGATCGCAAATCTTTTAATTGCGCAGCTCCTTTTTCTTGAATCAGAGGATCCTGATAAGGATATAAATTTTTATATAAACTCCCCCGGTGGATTGGTTACAGCCGGTTTGGCTGTATATGATACCATGCAATACATTAAACCTGATATTGCAACAGTATGTGTGGGGCAGGCTGCCAGTATGGGTGCACTTTTACTTACTGCCGGTAAAAAAGGAAAGCGTTATTCCCTGCCTAACTCGAGAATTTTAATCCACCAGCCTATGGGGGGGTTTCAGGGGCAGGCCTCGGATATTGCAATCCAGGCCAAAGAAATCCTTCGCAT